>CAZMEO010000001.1:0-45743 GCA_964565315.1 uncultured Candidatus Moduliflexus sp.
AGCAAGGGGAAAAAATTTTGATCAGCTTCAAAGCAGCGTCAGACGGTTATCTGACGGTCTATGACATTGACACCAGAGGGCAGGTGTCAGTGATTTTCCCGAATAAACAGCAGCCGAATAATTATGTGCGCGGAGGTCAGACGTACACTGTGCCGGATCGCACCTATTCTTATGATTTGATTGTCGAAGGGCCGGAAGGGATCGAATATGTTGACGCAGTTGTCTCCAGTGATCCATATTATTCCTGGGATTACCGCCAGGGCGAGCCGCGCTGGGTGCGGGAATGGGGCTTATCAGGCCGGAATTACAGCGGCACATCCGCTTCTGGCTATAAAAGCAGCACGGAATATAAAAATCGTCCGGAAGGATTCAGCCAGGAAGGCGAGCAGAGTTTAGCGCGGAATTTTGGCATTTCTCGCGAATTGCGTGAAGAAATCCGCTCCAAAATCGTGGTGCAGCCGCGAGATGACAATCGGACATCAGGCGGCGGACAGACGCCTGGGAATTATGGCACCGCAACTTGCTACTTTTACGTCACCTCAGCACGTCCACAACAGCCAGTGGTTGATCCGTATCCATCGCGACAGGAATACATGGAGCAGCAGCAAGAACAGTTCCAGCAGATTCCGGGCGTTGATGTGCGTCGTTCCGGCGAACGCCTGATCGTCACAATGCCGAGCACGATTTTGTTCGATACCGATTCGTATGCACTGCGCTATGAAGCTCGCCGCGATTTGGATCAGGTTGCGAACATTTTGATGAATTTCCAGGAAACGAATATCACAGTTTCCGGACATACCGACAGCGTCGGAAATGAAGCGTATAACCAGCGGCTTTCGGAATACCGGGCGCAATCGGTCGCGAATTATCTCGTCAGCCGCGGCGTGCCACCGTATCGGATCGGGTCGGTCGGCTATGGCGAAACGATGCCGATTGCCTCGAACTCAACGGACAGCGGGCGTCAGCGCAACCGCCGCGTGGAGTTGGATATTCGCGTCAATCAGCAATACGGAAATTAACCTTTTACAACGTTGAACAGGCTTCGAACGCGCTCAAGGCGTTTGAAGCCTTTTTTGTTTCACCCTACGGCTGATATTGTTCGCAGGCTTGCTTCACCAATTTCATATCTTCCCACGTCAGCCGTTTATCTTCGGGATTCCGCAGCAGATAGGCCGGATGAAACGTCGGCATGACCTGAATCCCTTGATAATCATAAAAGCGACCTCGCAGCCTGGAGATAGACGTTTCCGTTCGAAGCAAGGTTTGCGAGGCGACTTTCCCCAGCGTGCAGATGATTTTCGGACGAATCATTTTAATCTGCTGCTGAAGAAATGGAAAGCAGGTCGCGATCTCGTCGGGCTCAGGGTCGCGATTGCTCGGGGGGCGGCATTTCACGATATTCGCGATATACACTTCTTCGCGAGTCAAATTGATCGCATGAATAATTTTGGTTAATAACTCTCCCGCCTCGCCGACAAACGGCATGCCTTGCTGGTCTTCATGGTAGCCCGGCCCCTCGCCGATGAACATCAAAATCGCCTGCGCATTGCCTGTGCCAAATACTACATGCGTTCTGCCGTGATGCAATTTACACCGCTGACAATGCTGGAGCGTCTGTTCAAGCTGCTGCAAGGTTGCGGGTTCGGCCTCCTTGCTGGCCTGCGGTTGTTCTGATTGCCGCAGACGCGAAAATCCCTCGAACCCATTGCGTTGATACGATTGAATCGTATCAGCAAGTTGGGAAAGCCACGTCAAGACCTGTTCTCCCGGATGCTTATATTCCGAATCTGCTGACATGAGATGCGCCATCCTCTCTCCTCACAGTTATCAAGAATCCCTCAATTTCACGAATCTTTTCCGCACGTTTTTGCGCCACTCATAAAAAGTCCGCAAGAAAAATCCGCATATATCAAAAGAATTAGGATTGACGCATCAATTGTCGATATCTCCGATTTTTCAGCTTACTCATGGTCAGATTCCGCTCATCATGACGTGCCACGCGGTCTGTTATCCTGAGTAGAGCAACGGCTCTCTCTCATTTTGCGTAAATCCTGAAAATATATTGTGACAATTACTTCAAAACTCCCCCTGCCAAACCTCGCAAAAATTCTTGTGGAGATATTATTTTCTTGACACCGCGATAAATTTATTCTAAGTATTATTGTGTTTTTATAAATTTCTTTTCGTGAATGCCAGAAAAACTCGGCGATGCGCTTATCGTTTCTAACAGAGAGGCCGACGTAATCGAAGTTATGTTCATCTTTTGTGACAGCGCGGGGAACAGGAGTAAGTATTATGGGTCAGGTAAAAATCGTTACGGATACGACATGTGATCTGCCGCCAGAGATAGTCAAACAATATGATATTCGCCTTGTGCCAACGGTGATTACGGTTGGCAATAATGTGTATCGCGATACGTTCGATCTGCCGGTACAACAATTTTACGAATTATTGAAAACCTCGACAGATCGCCCGGTCAGCGGCCCTCCAGGAAGAAAAGATTTTTCTGATGTCTATACGACGTTAAGTAAAGAGACTGATTCAGTCATTTCGCTGCATGTCTCCGAAGCATGGAGTCCAACCTTCAAATTGGCAGAAAATATGGCGCGATTCAGCATGAGCGCCGCTCAGAAGCAAGGACAGAAATTCGATATTACCGTGATTGATTCCAGGGCGACCTGTATTGGCTTAGGGATTATGGTGATCGAAGCCGCGCGTTTAGCGCAGCAGGGGAAACCCAAAGAGGCTATTGTTGACAGCGTGACGAACATCATCAAAAACTTGAAAAGTCTTTTTATGGTCGATGATATGACCTATCTCGAAAAAAGCGGACGCATCGGCAAAGCGGGCGCGATGATCGGGAATATCCTCAGCATCAAACCCATTTTCTCCATTGAAGGCGGCGAAACCAGCGTAAAAGGTCGCCCGATGGGAGCAGGCGTGGCTTTTGATAAAATGATTGATTTGATGGGAGAAGCGATTCCTTACGGCACGAATATCAAATTAGGAATTGCTCATGCCATGTCGCCGGATAAAATCGAGAAAGTTCTCCCGAAAATCAAGGATAAATATAATTGCATTGAAGTGGTTGAAACCCTGGTTGGCACTAGCGTGGGGGCGACGATGGGACCCGGTTCGTTCGGTTTTGTGTATTATGCCGTGTAATTCCTCGCGAACCGGGGAATTTTTTCTTCTCTATCCTAAGTACTCAAATAACGCCGTATCAAGGTTGTACTGCGGAATTTGCTCTTCGTACAGCCATTTGACCTGTCCCAATCCTAATCGAATTGTCTCTTTGATTTTGTCTCTCGTTTTCGGCGTGGAGACAAAACTCACCGCCTGATCAAGCACGTCGCTGACGCCGAAGACGATGTCATCCAGCGACACTTTATCATCAATCGCGAATCCTTTGTTCGTCTGAATGTTCGTGCCTAATGATTTCAAAAACGCATAATCATTCGCCTTCTGAAAGATCGCCTGAAGGAATGCTTCGTGGAATTTCCCTTTTCCAACCAATTTTACTAACGATTGATCAATGCTTAACACGATTTTTTCGACGATCTCCAACAGTTCAGTCGGGTCTGCCGGAGCCACCACAGCCTCATCTGGCTGCGGCTTTTTGATTTCGAGTTTCTCTTTTCCAACCTCTTTCCGGTCAGATTGAAAGACGTTCATCACATAACCGACTTCATTGGCAACTTCAAGAATTCTCGCCAGACCTTTTTTACCAGAAAGCGTCGAACCATCCCCTGCGCTAAAGAGGCTTTCAATGAGCTTGCCGTCTTCCAAAAAGATAAAGGCTTCCCCCGCGCCGTCATTCATTTCGATTTCGATATGGCCGGTAATTTGCTTCGTTTTCAACGTGACCAGCAAATTTTTGATCTGCGTGAATTCCGAGAGCAAATCTTTATACAAGACCTTGCTATGAATGGCTCGCAGCATCATATTCACGACGTTTGACGGGAGTTCTTGAATATTCAGCAGCCCGCCGCCCTCTTTCGTTTTGGCAATGACGTTATTCATCGCCTTAATGCCATCCACACGAGGACGTCCATCCGTATAATTCTCGACGCTTTCGACCGGGTCGCCATTTTCATAAATCACGAGGCCATGATAATTCTCGGACGAAATTTTCACATATCCGGTAAATTTCTCGGTTTTTAACTCTTGCAATACCCCGTCAATATTCACAAAGGCGGTTTTCAAATCACCAATGACTGTTTTGCCTTGCGGATATAACATAACGCCTTCCTCCTCCTCTTCCCTCTGGCAGTTTGCCCTCTCCTAACAAACCGGCAGCACAGGCTGACGCTTTATCCGAAGAGATCCTCTGCGAGCTGATCGTAATCCATCGCCTCTTCTTTTTTCTCGGTCTGGCCGCTTTTGATTGCAATAATGTTGTTCGTATATAATTTGACTAAAATTTGCAGCGTTTTCAAATCGCCGAATTTGCTATGTTCGATCACATCCATCAAATTCGAATACTGATTAACATAATTCACGACTTGCAATTCTTCAGGACTCAAATCGGCTTCAGGAAGCGACGCCGCTTCGAAAATTGCGTCTCGGGACGGCAAGGCATCAAGCAACCGCGCATATTCATCAAGCCGCCGCATCCCTTCCATCAAAAGACCTTCTGCGGATTTCTGCAAGTTGCGCGTTTTCGCCATTGCGCCAGAATCGAACTTGAATTGCCCGTTTTTCCAAGAGAGCAACCGATATACGGCTTCTTCTCCTTTTTTCCGGTCAACATCCGCATACGTCACCATCGCGTCTTGAAAATAGACCTCACCGCGCTTCGCGCCATTGACGACAAGCAACCGGCCATTTTTCCTGGTCAACGTAATGGTTTGGACAACTTCGCCAATGCTCATTTTCTCCAAATCTCCCGCAAATGCGGCTTCTGATTCGGTCGTCATGGCGGCTGGCTGCGCTGCGGCAGGACGCGCTCGTTTGACGCGCATCATCAAGGTTTTGATACGCGCGACGACTTCCACCACATGGAACGGCTTGCTGATGTAGTCATCTGCGCCTAAATTCAAGCCGCGAACGCGATCCGAGACATCTTTTTTGGCGGTGAGAAAAATAAACGGAATGGCTGCGGTTTTCGGATTTTCTCGAAGCTGCTGGCAAAAGTCATACCCATTCATATCGGGCATCATCACATCCGAAATAATTAAATCCGGGCTTTCCTCTTCTACTTTTCGGAGTCCTTGTTGACCGTTATTGGCGATGGAGATATTATATCCCTCATCTTCAAGGGCAACCGTTAATAGTTCAATCATGCCGGGTTCATCTTCAACAATCAGAATTCGATAGCTCATGGATACCACCTCATGATACGAGGGTCTTTGCCCTTTACACGCCGCGCCCTTCGCCCTTCTTATGAGTATAGACTCGTTTCCTAGCAGAAAGGAGTCTCGCAGATGATCAATTTTGGTAAAATATAGAAAAATTCTGCATGATAGTCAAGAAAAAACTATCATGCTTAATAAGAAGCATCCCCGTCGTCATCATGACGATGAATTTCATCAATCAGGGCTAAAATCCGTTCTTGATGCGCAACCGAGTCATCAAAATAAAATTGGAGCGTCGGAATGAATTTTATCGTCAGGCGACGCCCTAACAGCCCCCGAATATATCCGCTCGCGCGTCGTAATCCGGCTAAACATTCTTTTTGATCGATATTCGCGTCAAGGCTGGAGATATAAATTTTGGCTTCTCGTAAATCTGACGTGAGTTCAACGTTCGTCACCGACAACAAAGACAGCCGGGGGTCTTTCATCTCGAATTGAAGAATCTGGCTGATTTCTTCTTGAATAACCTGCTTCACCCGATCTGCGCGTTTATATGTTCTCATCTCGTCACCGTCTCTGATTCGCTGCCTGTTACAGAAATTCCATCGAATAATCCAAGAAAAACGGGGCGAAATTCGACGCTTCGATAAAATCGATCACTTTTTCCAATTCTCGATTCACATGCGCCTGCTCATTACTGATCATGCACACGCCCAATGTCGCCCGCTGCCAGACATCCAAATAATCCACTTCCGCCACCGAAACATTGAAGCGATGTTGCAGCTTTTCTTTCAAGCTTTTGACAATCTGGCGCTTTCCTTTCAATGAGTGATTCTCAGGTAAATACAATTGAATCGTGCAAATTCCAATAACCATAGCCTCCGTCACATTGCGTCACGCTATTCTTTTCGAGCTCGCGCAGCAGCTTCTTCCAGAGTAATCGTCACTTTTTCTGTGGCAAATGCCCGAAGGATATCCCCTTCCTTCACATCATTTCGGCCTTCGAGGCGAATGCCGCATTCGAATCCGGCCAGCACTTCACGCACGTCATCTTTGACGCGGCGCAGCGACGCAATCGTGCCTTTGAAAATTTCGGTGTTATTACGGAATTGGCGGATAATCGCGTTTCGCGTAATTTTCCCATCCAAGACACGACATCCGGCCACCGTGCCTCCACGCGGCAGATTGAAGAGCGCCATCACCTGCGCCTGCCCGATCTGCACTTCGGTATAGACCGGCGCTAAGAGGCCTTCCATCGCTTTTTTCACGTCGTCAATCGCTTGATAAATGACATTATACAGACGCACGTCAATTTGTTCTTTCTCCGCCATATCCATCGCTTTCACGACCGGTTTGACATTGAATCCGAGAATAATGGCGTTCGACGCGGACGCGAGAATGACATCCGATTCGTTGATGGCGCCGACTCCGCCATGAATGACTTGAAGGCGAACCTGTTCCGTGCTTAATTTTTCCAACGACGCGGTCAACGCCTCAACAGAGCCATGCACATCGGCCTTGATGACGATGCGCAATTCCTGCGTCTCTCCTTCTTTGATATGGTGGTGCAGACCTTCCAGCGTGATTTTCGCTGTTCTGGAAAATTCGATTTTTTGTTGAGCTTCTTGTCGCGATTCCGCAATTTGCCGAGCTTTCCGTTCGCTATCCACGACAATAAAGGCATCTCCAGCAGTCGGCACGCCCGCTAAACCAAGCACTTCGACGGGCGTCGAGGGGCCAGCCTCTTCCACGCGATTTCCCACATCATCAAGCATGGCACGGACTCTGCCATAGTACGAGCCGACGACAAACGGGTCGCCCACACGCAGCGTTCCTTTCTGAACCAGCACCGTCGCCACCGGGCCGCGCCCTTTATCTAATAGCGCTTCGACAATCACGCCACGCGCCAATCTATACGGATCGGCTTTCAACTCGAGAATTTCGGCTTGCAGCAGGATCATTTCCAACAAGTCGTCCAAATTCGTCCGTTTCTTGGCCGACACTTTAACGCAAATCGTATCACCGCCCCATTCTTCCGGGGTCAGCCCATACTTCGTCAATTCCTGCATCACGCGGTCGGGGTTTGCTCCTGGCACGTCAATTTTGTTAATGGCGACAATAATCGGCACTTTCGCCGCGCGAGCATGATCAATCGCCTCAATGGTCTGCGGCATGATGCCATCATCCGCAGCCACGACAAGCACGACCTCGTCAGTAGCTTTTGCGCCACGCGCTCGCATCGCTGTAAACGCTTCATGTCCCGGCGTATCGAGGAACACGATGCGTTGGCCGTTGATTTCAACGGCATACGCGCCGATATGCTGCGTGATGCCGCCAAATTCGGTATCAGTGATTTTCGACTCGCGAATCGCGTCAAGCAGCGTGGTTTTTCCGTGATCAACATGCCCCATGATCGTAACAACCGGCGGACGTGGCCGTAACTTCGACACATCCACGATCTCATCCTGAAGTTCGATTTCTTCTTCAAGCGAGACCGCATTGACCTCAAAACCAAAGTGCTGTGCTAATGAAGTGGCCGCTTCAGGATCTAAGACCTGATTGACGTTCGCCATAATGCCACTGGTCATGAGATGGGCAATAATTTTGGAGGGCGGGATATTCATCTTTTCGGCCAATTCTTTGACCGTCGTCATTTCGTGAATATTTAATATCTTCGAACGTTCGGCTTCGGCGGCCTGTTGCGCGCGCAACGCCTCGGCGGCCTTCTGTGCCTTTTGCGCGGCTTTTGCTGCCGATTTTCGTCTTACTGCCGGACGAGATGTGCGTGGAAAAAACTCTTGGAAGTCACGATCCTCTTCGACCTCAGCGCCACGTTTTTGACCTGTCCGTTCATTACGATTGCCATGCTTTGCGGCAACCTTATCACGTCGCTGTTTTTCCCCTAATTCTTCAAGCGGCATTGAACGCTCTGGCTTTTTCCCATGTTTTGTTGCCTCACCTTTGGCATGGTGTTCGTCTTTACGTTTTTGAGCGCCCTCATCAGCCCTGAATTTGCCATGCCGTTTTGCGGCTAATGCTTTCGCCTCGCTGCTCTGGTCAACAGCGCCTTCCTGCGGACGCCGCTGGTCTTTTCCTCGTTGGTCAGACACCGAGGGCCGTTGCGACGATGATGGACGAACAAATGATTTTCTTGCGCCGCCCTGTTCATTTTCGCGAGCAGGTTTTCGTTCCTGATCGCGATCACGACGTTTAAACTCTTCCCTCTGCGGCTTTCTGGCGTCACGATCAGGTCTTTTCTCTTCATCAGGACGGGGTTTGCGCTGCCCAAATGCTCGTTCTCCCTCTGGGCGAGGCTTGTGATGAACAAATGGTCGCTCTCCCTCTGGACGAGGTTTGTGCTGCACGAATATCCGTCGTTCTCTTGCCGGTTGCGTTTCTGATGGTGCTTGAGGCGTCGCAGTCGGCGTCACCTTTATTGCCGGAGTACTCTCCTGAATACGCGGCTGTTCGCTAATAGGTTCGATGGGTTTCTCGGCATGTTCGACGCGCTGAGGCTGGACAAATGGTTCGCTCGCCGCATCAGAAGAAAATTCTGGCATCAAAGAAGATTCCGCATCTTCGGCCTCATCAGCACGCTCCATTGCTGGAGAGCCGGGGAAATGCGGCATCGGTCGTTTCTTTTTTCGTTTGCGCGGAGGGATAAACAACAAGCCCCCTCCTTTTTTTTCTTTGCTGTCAGAATCGCTCTCTTCTGAAGCGCTCTCAACTGGCGTGGATTTGCGAAATGTTTTGCGGATGAGCGCCACCGCAGCATCATCAATTGCGCTCAACGAGTTTTTCACATCAATTTTCTGCTGCGTTAATACATCAATAATCTCTTTTGAAGATACCTGCAATTCTTTTGCTAATTCATGAATTCTATTACTCATCCAGCCTCACCTCCGCGATTTAGATTTCAGAATCGAGATCATCCTCTTCTCCGACAACGTCATCTACACCCTCGTCATCGTCAAGATAGGTGTCATCCTCTTCTAAATCCGGTTCTTCTGCATCTGTTTGCGAAAACGCGCGTTCGAACGATTCTTGCACCGCTATTTTCCGTTCAGATTCACTTAAAATGTTAATCCGCCACTTGGTTAATCTGACTGCTAATTTGGCATTCTGCCCTTTCTTCCCAATGGCTAACGCTAATTGATCGTCAGCCACAACAATATCTACCGTTCGATCCGCGCTATGTACGCTGGCGCTTTGGACTTTCGCTGGAGTAATGGCACGACTAACGAGTTCGGCAGGATCGTCAGTCCATTCGATAATATCAATTTTTTCGCCACGCAACTCGCGTACAATCGACTGAATTCGCGCGCCTCTCATCCCGACGCATGCCCCGACAGGATCAACATTCTTCTCTAATGAGCGAACCCCGATTTTCGCCCGAACTCCGGGGTCTCTGGCAACCGCGACTAATTCGACGATTCCTTCCGCGATTTCCGGGACTTCAATTTCAAACAGGCGGAACAAAAAATCGTCACAGGTGCGAGATAATAAAATTTGCGGCCATTTTCCCGACGCGCCCATCCGGACATCCGTAATCATCGCCCGGATTTTATCGCCGCGTTTATAAAATTCGCCGGGAATTTGCTCCCGCCTCGGCAATACCGCTTCGGAATCGCCTAAACTGACGACCACGCCGTTATCAATCCGTTGAACCGTCGTTAACACAACTTCCCCGATACGCTCTTTATACGCCTCAAATGCTTTATACTTTTCGGCTTCTTTGACTTTTTGACTGATAATTTGCCGGGCTTTCTGGGCAGAAATTCTTCCTAAGTCCGAAATGTCCCGTTCCACATAGACTTCATCCCCAATTTCAGCAGTCGGCTCAATTTTTCTGGCGCTCAAGACGTCAATTTCACATTTCGGGTCCGTCACCTGCGCGACCACGTCTTTAATCGCATAAAGATGCAATGTCCCGCTTTCCTCGTCATACTCCACGTCGAATTTGGATTTATCGCGTTTTTTAGCGGCTAATTCAATCGCGCTGATCACCGCTTCGACAATGACTTTTAATGGCAACCCTTTTTCTCTGGCAATCTGTTCAAGAAGTTGAATTAACTCGCGATTCATAAGCTTTTCATGTTCTCTCTCGATAACAATACCCTCTCTGAGAATTCCCGCCATCTGAAACGGTTTGGGAATCCTTAAAACTCGACTTCTAAACGTGCCAATGAAATGCTTTCATAGGGAATGATGATTTCTTCTTGCGTCTCTTCAAGCAGAAGGCGCACTTCCGCAGACGAGCCATCCTCCTTTTCTTGCACTTCTTGCAGGCGTCCTAAAAAATTTTTTTGTCCTTGGATCGCTTGATACGTTTTAATTTTTACGAGGCGATTCTGAAACCGCACAAAATCTTGCAAACGTTTCAGCGGTCGATCCAATCCCGGTGAAGACACTTCAAAGACATATTGCGATTGAATCAGATTCTCCACATCAAGCACCACATCACATTCCTGACTGACTTGCTGACAATCGTCAATTGTCACGCCTCCTGGTTTATCAATAAAAATTCGCAACACAGGGGTTTTTCCTTCACGATGAAATTCCACATCAACGAGTTCAAGCTGTTGTGCTTCGATGATTGGCGCAATCAGCGCTTTTATGCGTTCAACGATTGACTGTCCAGACATACATCTCTCCACGTTGCGAGAACAAACAGAACGTCTATTGCCTCATCGTGTCTGCCCTCAAAATCCGCCATGACAAAACAAAAAAGTGGGCAATTGCCCACTCCTGATGTCTTCCTTCAAATAGAATGTCTTTCTTCTGATTTCGGAAAATTCACGACATATCAGCATCTCACCGATATGATGCGCATTTCAGAAGCCTCCTCCTTCATAAGAAACCTGATTGGGGTTTTTTATTCTCTCAGATGCAAGCCCTCTAAAAAATCAGGAGAGAATTGGCAAGGAAAAAAAACGACTATTTTCTTCTGCGCAAAGATTTTCGGCCATCTCTCCCATCGAACCTCTTTCCCAACTTACAAGAATCGAAACATCACGCTGACATCAACGATTTGATAGCTTTCATCGCCAAACACAAGGTGTACCAGGCTCTCCAGCCCTATCGAATAGGTTTTATTGCTAAAAAGCTCTACACCGCCGCCGCCATTTACGCCCAATGCCCATCCTTCTTGCACATCGGAAACCGGCAAGCCACTGGCACTCACCTTTACCTGTTCATCTTCATAGCTGTAAATGCCTGCGTTCGCGGTTAAAAAAGGCGTGATGTTTTTTCTGGTAAGGCGGTATATCCCTCCGCCGGTCAGATACCAACTGGTAAACAACACGTCCACATCCGTTCTCAGCGGCTCATCACCGGCAGTGACCGTATCTTCGAACCGCCAATAGCCGCCCGTCAGTTTTAAGCCGATTTCATGGATATATGGCGCATATTCGACAAAGGCCCGCCCCGCGAAGCCTGTTGACAGATACCCATCAAGACACCATGCCGTCCCGATATTAAATCCAACGGAGGCTCCAGGCTCTCGCTCTTGCGCGATTCCAACGCTCGCTCCGAACATAACGACTATGGCCGCCACAACAACCTTGAATACTCCCTTCCCCACAATGTTCTTTTTCATGATGCGCGATCTCCTTTGGTTACGTGATAAGACGTGCTGAAGCAAACCTGTAAGCCGAGTTCTGTCTTCCGTCGCCGGAATGATAATCATTCATCTGGAATGCCTGTTGCCAGGCATCCTCGAGCGATCAACCCGAAAACATCGAGCGGGCAGCTCTCAAACGTTTTCCTATTCGATCTTGCTCCGGGTGAGGTTTACCCTGCCAATTCTGTTGCCAGAATCGCGGTGGGCTCTTACCCCGCCTTTTCACCATTACCTGTGCCTTTCCAGGCCATCGGCTGTGTGTTTTCTGTGGCACTGTCTGTCGGATCACTCCGCCTGGGTGTTACCCAGCACCCTGCCCTTCGGAGCTCGGACTTTCCTCTCACAGTGTTCCTGTCAGCGATTATCCAGTCTCCTTCAGCACATTTTCCAAAGGATAACCATCCTTTTAAGGATTTGTCAAGAGAAAAGCCAAAAAATCGGGAAGTTTTAGTTTTCAGGCACTTTCCTGTTGACATTCTTATTTGGCTGCAATTATCATGTAGAATGGCTTGTTGCAAAGGGAAATATGCGTTATTTCAAACAAGATAGGGAGTCTTCATCAGGTGCGTTTCCGTGCCACGCAGGTTCATCCGCACCCTGAGAAGAAAGGAATCGTGCAGCGTGAACTCCAATATAATAATCACAGAAACCTTCTTCAATTAGCAATCATCAGCATCACGATCATCGCGCTCTATTTCCCGACATTTCACATGTTTATTTATGATTGGAGCCATGACGATAATTATTCTCATGGCTTTCTCGTCCCCATTATTGTCGGGTATCTGGTCTGGACGAAAAAAGATCGACTCCGCGCCCTTTCCCCAAGCCCTTCGCTCTGGGGAGTACCGGTTCTTGTTCTGGGATTGAGTCTGTATCTTGTCGGCACAATCGGAGCAGAATGGTTTCTTAAGCGGGCATCTCTCGTGATTGTTTTAGGCGGAGTTCTTCTCTATCTTTATGGCAAAGCCTATTTCAGGCTCTTGCTCTTTCCGTTAGTTTTTCTGATGTTTATGGTGCCGCTCCCGGCCATCATTTATTCGGCGTTAGCCTTTAAGCTCCAACTGTTTGTGTCCATTATTTCGACAAAGCTGATTGCGTTGGTTGGCGTGCCTGTGTTTCGAGAAGGAAATATTCTCTACGTTTCTACCGGCCCATTAGCGGTAGAAGAAGCGTGCAGCGGCATGCGTTCGATCATGGCGCTTTTAGCGTTAAGCGCGCTGTTCGCGTATTTGATGCATGACTCGCGATTCAAGCAAGGAGTTCTCGTGGCAAGCGCGTTGCCCATTGCGGTGATTACCAACATCATCCGCGTGACGATCACGGGCATTGCCGCGCATTATTGGGGAAAAGCCTTTGCAGAAGGGATTCTGCATGAGTCGTTCGGCTGGCTTGTGTTCGTGATTGCGTTTATTCTACTCTTCCTCTTAGGAAAGCTGTTGGACGCAATTTTCCCTGTTTCCAAACCAGTTGCTCAACGACTTGCCGCGCCCGCTGCATCAGAAACAAGCCAGCGAGATCGGTAACAACCGGTTACACATAAAAAAACGAGATGCCAGAATATTATATTCTTTATTGGTCATCTCGTTTATATTTCAATCAGAAAGGCGCTCTTTACTTCTGAAGGTCAACTAACTCAATAATCGCCATCGGCGCCCCATCCCCCTGACGTTGTCCGATTTTGATAATGCGGGTATAGCCACCATTGCGGTTCGCCGTTTGGGCGGCAATGGTATCAAATAACTTATGGACAACATCTTTGCTTTGCACAAACGCTAACGCCTGTCTGCGGGCATGTAAATCGCCACGTTTCCCAAGCGTAATCATCTTTTCCGCAAATCCCTGCATGGCTTTCGCTTTCGGCAATGTCGTCGTAATACGTCCGTAACGAAGCAACTCCGTTACCAAATTTCTAAACAATGCCCTTCGATGGCTATAGCGTCTCCCTAACTTTTTTCCAGCTACTCTATGGCGCATGATGGTCTCAATCCTCTTCTTCTTGTTCTTTCGGTTGTGGCGGGAAGTTCTCTAATTTCATGCCTAAAGAAAGTCCCATTTCCGTCAAGATGGCTTTAATCTCGTTCAACGACTTTTTCCCAAAGTTTCGAGTCTTCAACATTTCGGCATCTGTCTTTTGTACTAATTCGCCAATCGTTCGAATATCCGCATTTTTTAAACAATTATTGGAACGAACAGACAATTCCAATTCATCAACACTTCGGAAGAGATGTTCATTGATCGAGTCTTCTTCTTCTACTTCAGAAATCTCTTCTTCCGGTTCTTCCTCAAATGTGATCATCCCGACTAAGTGTTGAGCTAAAATTTTCGCACTTTGGCCGATAGCTTCTGCCGGAGACATGCTGCCATCAGTCCACACTTCCAATGTTAATTTATCAAAATCAATGCGCCGTCCAATTCGGGTCGGTTCAACAAAAAACGACACTTCCGTGACCGGACTGAACATTGCATCAAGACAAATCATGCTATCATCCTGGCCATTTCGTTGGCGAAACAGGTTAGCAGGCACATATCCTCTCCCACTCTCAAAACGTAATTCTGCATGAAATGCGCTTTTAGGCTTGAGAGAGAACAGCGGAAGTTCGGGATTCAGCATTTTTAGTTTTGCATGGTCAATTTGAATATCCGACGCTTTCACAACCAATTCATGATCCTTTGAATTTTTTACATCTAACAGGAATAAAACTGGTTGTTCGAAGGCTTCACTGTCCAATATCTTATATCGCAACGATTTGATATTCAACAGCACATTCATCGTATCTTCAACAACTCCAGGAGTTGGAGAAAATTCGTCATGAACGCCTGAAATTTTGATTCCGGTAACAGCGACTCCTCGTAAGGAGGAAAGCAATACGCGGCGAAGAGAATGCCCTACAGTTGTCCCAAAACCTCGTTCAAAGGGTTCGGCAAAGAACTTACCGTAGGAGTTTGTCACACTCCCCCGATCACATTCTAAATGTTTAGCTTTCTGAATTCCCTTCCAATGTTGCATGGAACAACGTCACGTCCTTGTTTAGGTTAATTTTTCGTTTCTGAATAGTCGCCGACGCAAAAAGTAAGTATCACACACTCTCTGCGACAACATTCCAGAAACAGAAGAGCGATTTGGGGAAGGGATCAAAAAAATACATCCCCCCTTACCCCGCATCAGTTCTGTGCTATTTCGAGTACAACTCGACAATGAGTTGTTCCTGAATTTCTTCAGTAATGTCCGCACGTTTCGGAAAATCGAGCACTGTCGCAGAAAAATGATCGCGGTCTAATGAAAGCCACGCAGGAACCCCTCGCCGCTCGCTTGATTTAAGGGATTCTTGAATTCGTTTCATTTGACGGCTTTTTTCCTCAATCTCGATCTTTTGATTTTTGCGCACTAAATATGAAGGAATATCTACTCGTTTTCCATTCACCAGGACATGCCCATGCCGAACAACTTGACGAGCTTCGGTACGTGAGGAACAGAACCCCAAGCGATAAATCACATTATCCAACCGGCGTTCCAATAAAAACAATAAATTTTCGCCAGTGATACCGCGCTGCCGTTCAGCTTTTTCAAAATATCCACTAAACTGAGCTTCTAATAAGCCATACATTCGTTTGACTTTTTGTTTTTCACGGAGCTGCGTTCCATAATCAGAACGTTTTGTCCGTCGCTGTCCATGTTGGCCAGGAGCATAATTTCTCCGCTCAATTGCGCATTTATCAGTATGACAGCGATCACCTTTCAAATATAATTTGACACCTTCGACTCGACAGAGCCGGCATACAGGACCAATATATCGTGCCAATGAACCTTCCTCCTCTTCATAACCAGTCACATCTGTGACAGAATACGTAGATTTCTGCAAGCCTCACTATGAGTTTACAGTACAATTAGACACGTCTGCGTTTCGGCGGGCGGCATCCATTATGAGGAATCGGCGTCACATCTTTGATCGCCTTCACCTCTAAGCCGACTGCCTGTAATGCACGAATCGCGGCTTCACGCCCTGCGCCGGGGCCTTTGACATACACTTCGATCTGTCGCATTCCCATATCCAGCGCTTTCTTTCCGCAATCGCGCGCTGCCATTTGAGCAGCAAACGGAGTATTTTTGCGAGACCCTTTATATCCAATGCTGCCCGCACTTGACCAGGAGATCGTATTGCCCTGCATGTCCGAGATGGTAATAATCGTATTATTAAACGTGCTCTGGACATGGGCAACTCCTCTATCAATGTTGCCAAAATCTCTCCGCTTTTTCTTCGTTGCTGTTGTTGCTGCTGCTGTACCTTTTTTTTGCGTTTTTGCCATGTTTTACGTGTTCCAGAAGAATGCATAGGGCGGAAGTTGTCGGTAACGCGACCCCTTTCATCCTGCAACTCTACATGTTAATGGACTATTTTTTCTTTGCCGCTTTTGCTTTTGATGCAACCGCACGTCTTGGGCCTTTCCGCGTACGTGCATTTGTTCGCGTCCGCTGACCGCGAACCGGCAAACCTCGGCGATGCCGCAGCCCCCGATAACACCCAATATCCATGAGACGCTTAATATTCATCGCGACTTCGCGTCGCAAATCCCCTTCTACTTGAAATTCACCGCTATCAACGATGATCTTACGAAGCAGATTGACCTCTTCTTCCGTCAAATCTTGAACGCGCTTGTCAGGATGAATTTCTGCTCGCGCTAAAATCTTCTTTGACGTTGAACGTCCAATCCCTAAAATATAGGTCAACCCAATTTCGACCCGTTTATTTTTTGGCAAATCTACACCTGCGATTCTAGCCAAGGGACACCCTCCATGTTAAAATTTCGACAGACTCCGCAGGAAGTGATAACGCGCTCATCGTTGTTATCTCTTCTTATCCCTGCCGTTGTTTATGACGAGGATTTTCACAAATCACGCGAATGATCCCCTTTCGTTTGATAATTCGACATTTGTCACAAATTTTTTTGACTGAAGATCGTACTTTCATAAGAACACCTGAGTATTATTCAAATACAAGAACCCTCGTGATTCTTTCATTTGTACCGATAGGTAATCCGTCCTCTCGAAAGATCATAGGGCGATAGTTCAACAGTCACTTTATCTCCTGGCAAAATTCGAATAAAATGTTTTCTCATCTTGCCAGAGATATGCGCCAATACCTTATGTCCATTTTCGAGTTCAACCCTAAACATCGCATTGGGCAATGGTTCCATGACCGTTCCTTCTACTTGAATAACATCTTCTTTCGCCATAGTAAATGTAGGTAATGTCAAGCCTTGTCATGAGGTTGATCGTAACCTCTTTATTGACACTGACTTAGCGTCTGCCTCGCAATTTCCCTTTCTTCATAAACCCATCGTAATGCCGCGTCAACAGATGCGACTCAATCTGCTGCATCGTATCCAATGCCACCCCCACAACAATTAACAATCCCGTTCCACCAAAATAGAAAGGAACTTTGAGAGACTTAATCAAAAATTCAGGAAGAATGGCAATGATTGCCAGGAAAATCGCGCCTGATAACGTAATCCGAGTTAGTACCGAATCGATATACGCAGCCGTACGTTTTCCTGGACGTACGCCAGGAATATAGCCACCATATTTTTTCATGTTCTCTGCCAAATCCGTCGGATTAAATACGATTGCAGTATAAAAATAGGCAAAGAAAATGATGAGCATCGCATATAAAGCCGTGTACAACATGTGTCCTGGAGATAATTGTTCGGCCACAGCCTGCATCCAAGGATGTTCGACAAACCGGGCTACTGTTGCGGGAAAAACAATAATAGACGATGCAAAAATAACTGGAATCACACCGGCTGTATTGACTCGCAACGGGATATGCGTACTCTGCCCACCATAGGTACGGCGTCCGACAACACGTTTTGCGTATTGTACCGGAATCTTTCGCATGCCTTGCTGCATGAGAATAACTGCTGCCACCACAACTACCATGACAATCAGGATACCAATCAACGTAAACAACGAAAAATCGCCACGTTGAATTGCCTGAATTGTTCCAGCAACACCAGCGGGGAGACGCACAACGATTCCAGCGAAGATGATCATCGAAATACCGTTTCCGATGCCACGCTCAGTCATCTGCTCTCCTAACCACATAATGAATGCCGTACCTGCGGTAAGGGTTATTAAGGTAATCAGGCGAAATCCCCACCCAGGAACTGGCACAACCGGAGCGCCACCCGGTCCTTGCATTTTTTCAAGACCGAACGCGATGCCTAACGCTTGAACTGCACTCAGCACAACCGTGCCATAGCGCGTATACTGCGTAATCTTTTTCCGTCCTTGTTCGCCTTCTTTCGCCAAACGTTCAAGGTAAGGGACGACGACAGTGAGTAACTGCAAGATAATCGACGCGCTGATATAGGGCATGATTCCCAACGCAAAGACCGTTAACCGTTTCAATGCGCCGCCGGTAAACATATCCACCATTCCCAGCACTGTCCCTTGTGCGGACTCAAATATCTCGGTCAAGACTTGAGCATCAACTCCAGGCGTAGGGATATGCGCTCCAAAACGATACACTGCCAGCAATCCCAACGTAATCAGAATTCGCTTTTTTAGCTCTGGAATTTTAAATATATTTTGAAATACCTGAAGCAATGTTTATGCCCTCACTTCCCTCATAGATTGATGAAACAACAATACGAGCTTACTGCTTCACCACGGTGACAGTCCCACCTACCGCTTGAATTTTTTCCGCAGCGCTCTGACTGAACGCATGCGCCTGAACATGAAATGGCTTTGTTACCTCACCCTGTCCAAGAACTTTTATTAGCCCGCTGGTCGAATGAATCAACCCGGCTTCTTTTAACTGTTCAAGGGTCACTTGCGCTCCTGATTCAAACTTGGCTTCCAGGGCTTTCAGGTTCACAAGTTCATATTCTTTCTTGAAAATGCTCCGAAACCCCCGTTTGGGTAAACGGCGCTGCAATGGCATCTGCCCACCTTCAAACCAGGGAGGCACCCCTCCGCCAGACCGCGCATTCTGACCTTTATGTCCTTTACCGCTTGTTTTGCCAAGGCCAGAACCAGGGCCTCTTCCCAAACGTTTTCTTTTCGATTTTGAGCCTTCAGCATATTTTAACTCATGTAATTTCATAGTACACTCACAACCTGAAATATCCGATGTTCGTTCTCCAGCGTCACCACTTACGACGCCTGTTCAATCTCAGAGACTTCAACCAAATGTTTCACCTTAAAAATCATGCCTCGAATTTCAGGCGTATCCTTCCGCACCACAGAACGGTGCATTTTTCTCAATCCTAAACCGATCGCGACTTTTCGAACTTTTTCAGGCGAACCAATAAGGCTTTTCACTAATGTAATTTGTAATGCCCGCATAATTCCTCCGCTTTCCTCTCAGGACAGCATCCGCTGCTCAATTTCCTCTAAAGATAATCCACGCTGCTTTGCGACCATTGTAGGGTCTTTCAAACTTTTCAGCCCCTCTATCGTCGCCTTAATCATGTTATGAGGATTGTTTGAGCCGATACATTTCGTTAAAATATCCTGGACGCCAACGACTTCTAAAATCGCACGCACAGGGCCTCCTGCAATAACGCCAGTACCAGCCGCAGCAGGTTTCAACAACACACAACCCGCACCATATTTCCCGGTTATTTGATGAGGAATTGTCGCATTGCGCAATGGAACGGTAATAAGATTTTTCTTAGCTTGATCAACCGCTTTTCGAATGGCTTCGGGAACTTCTTTCGCTTTGCCTAATCCATAGCCGACCCGGCCATGTCCATCGCCGACGACGACAAGCGCGCTGAAGCTAAAACGCCGGCCACCTTTCACAACTTTTGCGACCCGGCTGATATGCACAACCTTATCAGTCAAATCTAATTCTCTGGAATCTATCCTGTTAGACAAGGGAATCCTCCTTTTTATCGTGATGGCACATCAGACTTGCACGCCATTTTCTCGAACTTGTTGGGCTAATGCCGCGACTCTTCCATGATATTTATACCCGCCGCGATCAAAGACAACTTTCGTGATATTCTGCGCCAACGCTTTTTGAGCGAGTAATTTGCCAATCTCTTTTGCAGCAGCAACATTCCCACCATACGAATTTGTCGCACGGAATTCAGGGCCTAATGATGACACCGTCAATAATGTATGTCCTTTTTCGTCATCAATCAGTTGCGCATAAATATGTTTTAAACTGCGATAGACGCATAAACGAGGACGTTCAGCCGTCCCGGACACTTTTTTCCTGATACGTTTATGTCTTCGGATGCGAGGATTTTCTCGGCGAATTTTTGTTTCCATAATTCAATCAGTCGGAAAATATACGCAAGCGCACATTTACGCTGCGGTCTTTCCTTCTTTCTTGCGAATCACTTCATCGCTATAGCGAATCCCTTTTCCTTTGTAAGGCTCAGGTTTTCTAATTTTTCTAATATCTGCCGCAACCTGTCCGACTCGTTGCTTATCAATGCCTTTAACAATAATTTTATTCGTGCCTTCGACATCAAGCGTGATGCCTTCAGGAGCAGGCACATCCACTGGATGAGAGTATCCCACCGCCAGAGTAATCCCTGTTCCTTCTTTTTTTGCGCGATACCCAATACCGACGATTTCTAACGTCCGGGTAAATCCGACAGACACGCCGATCACCATATTATTGACTAACGAACGCACTAACCCATGTAATGCGCGATGACGTTTCTGGTCGGTCGCACGCGCCACAACAAGCTTCGAATCTTCAGTATTCACAGAAATTCCAGATGGGATGGCGTATGTCAATACGCCTAATTTCCCTTTGACGGTCAACGTGTCCTGTTGCAGGCTCACTTCCACGCCTTTGGGAATTTCAATTGGTTTTTTTCCTATTCGTGACATGCGTTACAACCTCATGCGTAATGCAGCGCCTCCATGAGGGCCCATTACGAATTACAGCATTCTTACCACACCGTGCATAACACTTCGCCGCCAACATTCGCCAGACGAGCTTCTCGGTCAGTCAACACCCCTTTAGACGTTGACACAATCGCAATTCCAAGACCATTCAACACTTTTGGTAAATCATACTTGGAACGGTACACTCGACATCCAGGCTTGCTCACGCGTTTAATCTCGGTAATAACACGCGCCCCTTTTTCTGCAAACTTCAATTGAATATGCAACACGCGATCTTCCTGAGAATAATCTTGAATGAATCCTTCAGTTTTCAGGATGCGAAGCACCTCGGCTTTCAATTTCGAATAGGGCGCAACAATCTGAACTTTGCCAGCCATATTCGCATTCCGAATTCGCGTGAGTAAATCAGCAATAGGATCTGTCATCATAATCGTTGTCCTCTCTCCTTACCAACTTGATTTCGTAACGCCGGGAATTTCACCCCGCGATGCTAACTGGCGAAAACAAATACGGCACATTCCAAATTTTCGAAGATATCCGCGCGGGCGGCCACAAATCCGGCAGCGATGATACCCGCGAACCTGAAATTTCTGAGGACCTTGTTGCTTCAAAATCATTGACTTCTTAGCCACGTTCAGTTTCCCTCCCTCTATGCCCTGTTAACGGCTGAATGGCATCCCAAGTTCTTTTAACAGGTAATATCCTTCTTCATCATTTCTTGCAGTGGTTACAATGGCAACACTCAATCCGCGCAGTTTGTCAACTTTATCATAATCGATTTCTGGAAAGATCATCTGCTCACGCACGCCAAGCGTATAATTTCCCCGGCCATCAAACGCCTTCGGGGATACGCCTTTAAAGTCGCGCACACGCGGAAGCGCCACATTCATCAATCGTTCCAAAAATTCGTACATTCGATCTTTTCTGAGCGTCACCATGCAGCCTATTGGCATCCCTGCCCGCAATTTGAAGGTGGCAATGGATTTGCGTGCCTTTGTAATCATGGGCTTCTGCCCTGTAATCGCGCTCAATTCTTCAACGGCCTTATCCAGCACTTTCGCATCGGCAACAGCCTCTCCCATTCCCATATTCACAACGATTTTTTCAATCCGCGGGACGGCCATAACACTGGTATAATTAAAACGTTTTTTCAATGCGGCGATTACTTCGTTTTCGTATTTGACTTTTAAGTTTGCTGCCATGTTTCGTTTTCACTTCGGACGATTGTTGATTGTCTTCGCAATCGGCAATCCTCTGTGCGTGTTATCTGTCAACGACTTCTCCACATTTTTTGCAACATCTGACTTTCGAACCGTCTTCTAAAAACTTTTTGGCAATGCGCGTGGCCTGTTTGCAACTGGGGCATACTAACATCACATTCGAGATATGAATCGTGCCCTCACGTTCGATGATTCCGCCCCCTTGTCCCTGAGAACGACGTTTCGTATGCTTTTTAATCATATTCAGGTGTTCAATAATCACCCGATTTTTCTCAGGATAGGCTTTCAAAATTTTTCCGGTTTTCCCTTTTTCTTTTCCAGAGATCACCTTGACCACATCATTTCTTTTCACATGAAGCTTTGGCTTTGACATTGCTCTCACTCCTCTACAGGCCAGGTCATTTCTTGACAACTACAGCACTTCCGGCGCAAGTGACACGATTTTCATAAAAGCCTTATCACGGAGTTCCCTTGCGACTGGCCCAAAAATACGAGTTCCTATCGGTTCATTTTGGTTATTCAGCAGCACAGCGGCATTATGATCGAACTTAATATATGACCCGTCATTTCTCCGCTGTTCTTTCGTTGTCCGCACCACCACGGCGCGCACCACATCTTTTTTCTTCACATTTCCCCCTGGCGAGGCTTCTTTCACGGAAGCAATAATTAAATCGCCCAGTCGGGCATATTTCCGTTTTGATCCCCCAAGGACTTTAATACACTGGACTTTTTTGGCCCCTGAATTATCAATAACGTCTAAAATCGTCTGCATCTGTATCATGATCGATCACCCTATTTTACCCAAGAAAGGACGTGCAAACCGTGTTGAGTCTCACACGTCTGCTTTTCTGACAATCTCGGTCACTCGCCAACGCTTCTCTTTGCTCAAAGGCCGGGTTTCAACGATCTCCACGAGATCGCCAACATTGCATTGATTCAGTTCATCATGCGCTTTGAATTTTTTCGCGGACTTGATGACCCGATGATATTGGGGATGCCGTGTCAAACGTTCAATCCGAACAACAACTGTCTTATCCATTTTATTGCTGACCACGACGCCCTGGCGAGTTTTGCGCTGCGCTTGCGTTTGTTGCGCCATATTAAAAACCCCCTTCAACTTGTCAATAAATTTCCTTCAACAGAATGTCCTCAACAAAACCACGTTGCTGAAAATTATCCATTCTGCAATTCCTTTTCTCGGCGCACAGTTTTCACTCTCGCCAAATTTTTGCGAACATTTCGTAAAATTTGAGGGTTTTCTGCGATTCCTGCCGCAATTTGAAACCGGAGATTGAATACTTCTTCCGTTAAGTCGCGTTCCCGACTTTCCAATTCTTCAGGAGCCATATCTCGAAGTTCTTTTGCTTTGTTCATTGTGGCAATACCCCTCTTTCAATGAATTTCGTTTTGATCGGCAATTTATGAGCTGCCAAGCGAAACGCTTCACGAGCCAATTCTTCCGGAACACCTTCCATTTCATACATCACCCGTCCCGGTTTTACAACACACACCCAATGATCAGGCCCGCCTTTTCCTTTTCCCATTCGAGTTTCGGCAGGCTTTTTCGTCACAGGTTTATCAGGAAAAATCCGGATCCAAACACGCCCGGCACGTTTGATCTTTCTGGTCATGGAAATACGCGCAGCTTCAATTTGACGATCTGTCACATATCCCACTTCCAAGGCTTGCAGGCCATATTGCCCAAAATTGACTTCGCAGCCGCGATAGGCTTTTCCTTTCATGCGCCCACGCTGCTGCTTGCGATATTTTACCTTTTTAGGCATTAACATAATACGACACCTTCTCTTCTTCCATAACTAAAGCAATAAGAAGACATAGCTCTTCCCTCTGAGGCTTGTTAGAAACCTCAGTTTTCACTTTAGCTCTTCGATAATATTCTCAGTAGATGAGGGAATTATGAGGTCGGATTGACAGGAGTGGATTGATGGCCATGGCCGAGTACCTCTCCTTTGAAAATCCAGACTTTAATACCAATTGCCCCGTATGTCGTCCTGGCTTCCGTGAAGCCGTAATCAATGTCGGCACGCAACGTATGCAATGGCACACGACCTTCGCGATACCACTCCGTTCGAGCCATTTCCGCGCCGCCAAGCCGACCAGAACACGTAATACGAATTCCTTCTGCCCCAAAACGAAGCGCCGTCGTCACACTACGTTTCATCGCACGACGAAACGCTACACGCCGTTCTAATTGAAGCGCAACATTTTCCGCGACTAATTGAGCGTCAACTTCTGCTTTTCTCACCTCGAAAATATTGACATGAATATCGCGGTCAGTAATTTGCTGTAATTTCTTTTTTAATTGATCGACTTCTGCGCCTCGTCGCCCAATTAAAATGCCAGGCCGAGAGGTATGAATATTGATCGTTGTTTTTTCAGCAGCGCGTTCAACTTCTATGCGAGAGATTCCAGCATGAAAGAATGTCTTTTTGACAAACTTTTTAATTTTCAAATCCTCATGCAAAAAATCAGCATAGTTCTTTTCTGCATACCATCGAGATTGCCAGGTTTTGTTGATCCCCAATCGGATACCTATTGGATTAACTTTCTGTCCCAAGCTCGCTCCTCCACGTCAAACACTCTGACGTTTCGCCTCATAACAGCACAGCAACCAAAGGGCGATTTCCCTCTGCCTCAGCCCTGTTATGCGCCTATTACAATTTTTCATCCAAAATGATCGTGATATGACTTGTTCGTTTTAGAATCTTTGTTGCCCGCCCCATTGCACGAGGGGTAAAACGCTTCATCGTCGGGCCTTGATCGACATACGCTTCTTTAATATAGAGAGCATCCACATCGCTCACGCCTTCATTATGCTCGGCATTTGCCACGCCAGAGCGCACCAACGCTTCGATGGTTTTTGCAATCGTCTTCGGGGAATGCTGCAAAATATCCAGGGCATCCTGTACATACTTCCCGCGAATCAAATCGATTACTAATCGCGCTTTGCGTGGAGCCACTCGTATATATCGTCCTACAGACTTCGCCGCCATACTTCTCTCCTCTTAACGAAAGACTCTGTGACCGTTTTTACTTTTTCGCAGTCGTCTTTTCGGTTTTTCCATGTCCTCGATATGTCCGTGTCGGGGAAAACTCTCCTAATTTATGCCCGACCATATTTTCGGTCACATATACAGGGATAAAACGTTTTCCATTATGCACAGCAAACGTATGAGAAATAAAATCCGGCAAAATCGTCGAACGACGCGACCAGGTTTTAATCACTTTTTTATCCCCCTGCATATTCATACTCTGAACTTTTTTGAGCAAACTTTCATCAACAAAGGGTCCTTTTTTTACCGATCTTGGCATATCATACCTCATAAAGGGGCGAACAGGCGTTTTTTCCCCGCCTCGCCCCTATATACTGAACTTAACTCGCGTTCCGTTTACGAACAATATATTCATCAGAAGGCTTGCGTTTCTTCCGGGTTTTATAGCCTTTGGTCGGCTGTCCCCACGGCGTCACAGGATGACGTCCGCCAGAAGTTCGCCCTTCACCGCCGCCATGCGGATGATCGACAGGGTTCATTGCCACGCCACGCACTTTCGGACGCCTGCCAAGCCAACGAGACCGCCCCGCTTTTCCAATTGAAATATTTGCATGATCTGCATTACCGACAACACCAATCGTTGCCATGCAATTTAACAAGACCAGCCGCACTTCTCCCGAAGGAAGGCGCACGTGCGCATATTCCCCTTCTTTTGCCATAATAACCGCACTTGTGCCAGCGCTTCGCACAATCTGCCCACCCTTGCCAATCTTTAATTCAATATTATGAATGGGAGTTCCAAGCGGAATATTTCGCAATGGAAGCGAATTTCCAGTTTGAATATCTGCGGAAGGGCCAGACACAACTATTGTTCCGACAGTTAATCCCTCTGGGGCAAGGATATAACGTTTTTCGCCATCTCGATAATGCAATAACGCGATCCGAGCTGAACGATTCGGATCATACTCAATAGTGGCGACCTTAGCAGGAACACCTTGTTTATTGCGCTTAAAATCAATGATTCGATAAAATTGTTTATGTCCGCCGCCGATATGGCGAGCAGTCACTCGTCCCTGATTATTTCGTCCGCCGGTTTTTTTAAGAATAACGGTCAAACTCGGCTCAGGGCGCGACGCCGTGATCTCTTCAAATGTCGAAACTGTCTGAAACCGTCTTCCAGGCGAAGTTGGTTTATATTTTTGGGTTGCCATAACACGCTCGTGACAATCGACCATCAACAACTGCATCTACCAGTTGCCAATCGCCCACCGCCTTCGTCTAACTCCAAATAGGAATAGTGTCGCCCTCTTTCAAGGTCACAATCGCTTTTTTCCAATCAGGGCGTCTTCCCTCGCTTTTCCCTCGCCGTTTTACCTTGCCATGCATGCGTAACGTATTGACGCTGAGGACCTTGACACCAAAAATTTTTTCTACCGCCTGCCGAATTTCGATCTTATTTGCGGTCAATTCAACTTCAAAAGCATATTGATTGAACTTATCTTTCAAGCGGTCGCATTTTTCCGTAAATAACGGTCGTTTGAGAACATCATACATATTTTTCATTGCGCCAATACCCCTTCGATAATAGACAAACCTGCCTTATCGACAATAAGGTAATCATATTGCAATGCTGCATACACATTCAAATTCTCAGCATGCAACACGCGGACTTTCGGAATATTTCTCCCCGAAAGCCATGCGGCCTCCGTCCAATCACCAAGCGCAATTGCCACACTTGGAGCTTCCGCAGCAATCAGCGTTTTTACAATCGCGGACATCCGTTTTGTGCTTGGTTTCTCAAAAGCGAGTTGATTGACGACAATCAACTTCGATTCCTGCACTTTTGAGGTTAAAACAGACCGCATAGCGGCTTTGCGCATTTTTTTCGGAATAGAGAATGAATAATCTCGCGGCTTCGGCCCAAACACAATCCCGCCACCTCGCCACAATGGAGAACGACTCGTTCCAGAACGCGCATTTCCGGTACCTTTTTGTCTCCAGGGTTTCTTCCCGCCGCCGCTCACCTCAGATCGTCCTTTGGTTGAAGCAGTCCCACGACGACGTGCCGCAAGCTGAGAGCGTACAACCTGATACACCGCATGTTCTTTAATCGGCGCATCAAAAATACTCTCCTGCAACTGAACATCTTCTACCTTGGCATTTTCTGCCGTCACAACGCTTACTGTTGCCACAATTCGACAAAGTACAAAGCTCAGAATACAGAAAGACACGCTTTTGCTTCTGATGCCCGACTTCTATAATTTGATCTTCACATCCACTCCAGCCGGGAGATCCAGTCGCATCAATGCATCTACTGTCTGCGGAGTCGGCTCAAGAATATCAATAATCCGCTTATGCGTTCGCATTTCGAATTGCTCACGCGATTTTTTATCAATATGCGGAGAGCGCAAAACAGTGTACCGACTAATACGAGTAGGCAATGGAATCGGCCCAACCACTCGAGACCCCGTATTCTGGGCGGTTGATACAATCTCTGTCACTGATTGATCAAGCAACTGATGATCATATCCCTTTAAACATATTCTAATGTTCTGATTCGCCATAATACCTGTCACTCAACACGTTAAAATTCACCAACAATATCTTCCGAACCAATACAGCGCGACACACCCACCGGCAACTCTCCCTATAAAATCGCGAAAAGTTCCTTCAAAAAGGCAGTAGTGGGCGTACTATTGAAGCCGTTCAATAATGTCAACAACTTTTTACACTTTTTTCAAAAGATTCTACGCCGTCTGACATCGCATTTGAGCGGTTTCATCTTTGAGCTACTCAATAATTTCAGCGACGACGCCTGCGCCTACCGTGCACCCGCCCTCGTGAATGGCAAACCGCAGCTCTTTCTCCATTGCAACCGGCGCAATTAACTTGACCGTAATCGTCACCGTATCTCCCGGCATCACCATCTCCACGCCCGCCGGTAAATCCATCGATCCGGTCACGTCGGTCGTCCGGAAATAAAACTGCGGACGATCCCCATTGAAGAACGGGGTATGCCACCCCCCTCTTCTTTCGACAAGACGTAAATCTCGCCTTTGAACTTCGTATGCGGCGTAATGCTTTTCGGCTGCGCAACACCTGGGCGCGCTCCACATCTTCTCGTTTAATCCGGCGCAGCAGCACCCCGATATTATCCGCCCGCCTGCGCCTCATCTAACAGTTTGCGGAACATTTCCACATTTCAATGACCATTTAAAGAAACTCAACATCGTCTAAGATTTGCCACTCACAACCGCTTCTTTGATGTGTTGAGGCACTTCCTCATAATGAGAAAATTCCATTGACGACGTCGCACGCCCCTGGGTCATTGACCGCAAATCAGTCGTATAACCAAACATTTCAGCTAATGGAACATTGGCGGTAACAATCTGCGACCCTGTGCGCGCTTCCATATTGAGAATCTTTCCGCGCCGAGAGTTCAAGCTGCCAATGACATCGCCTAAATATTCTTCTGGCAATACAACTTCAACCTTGACAATCGGTTCTAACAGATTGCTCCCAGCTTCACGCAAGGCTTCGCGAAATCCCATCGAACCAGCAATTTTAAAGGCCATTTCCGAAGAATCAACGGCATGGAAAGACCCGTCATACAATTCCACCGCAAAATCAACGACCGGAAAACCGACTAATTCGCCGTTTTCTGCAGCCTCTCGAATTCCCTGTTCAACCGCAGGAATGTATTCTTTGGGAATAACGCCACCCACGATTTTATTTTCAAATTGAAAACCCGCATTCCGTTCCAATGGCCGGACGCGAATTTTGACATGGCCATATTGACCACGCCCACCGCTCTGACGCACGAATCGCCCTTCGGTAGCAACTGCCCGCGCAATGGTTTCTTTGTACGCGACTTGCGGCTTACCGACATTCGCAGCGACATTAAATTCTCGCACCAGACGATCAACAATAATCTCTAAATGCAACTCCCCCATTCCAGAAATCAGGGTTTGTCCAGTATCATTATTAAATCTGGTTTGGAACGTGGGGTCTTCGTGAGCTAATTTTCCTAAACTTACCGCTAATTTTTCCTGATCGGATTTTGTTTTCGGCTCAATCGCCACAGAGATGACTGGCTCCGGAAAGACAATCGATTCTAACAAAATCGGAGATTTTTCATCTGATAGCGAATCCCCTGTTGTCGAATATTTCAAGCCAACGGCAGCCACAATGTCTCCGGCGCCTGCGGCGTCAATTTCTTCGCGCTTGTTGGCATGCATTCTGAGCAATCGACCAATCCGCTCACGCTTATCTTTGGTGGAGTTATACGCATACGATCCAGCGCTTAACACGCCTGAATAGGTTCGAATAAATGTCAATTGCCCGACATAGGGGTCATTCATTACCTTGAACGCTAATGCCGACAACGGCTCATCATCGCTGGCTGTTCGTAACTCTTCCTCTCCTGTTTTCGGATTATTTCCTTTGATCGCCTCAACATCTACCGGAGATGGCAAATAATGCACAACAGCATCCAACAGCGCCTGAACTCCTTTATTTTTAAAGGCCGTCCCGCAAACAACTGGAACAATTTTGTTTTTGACGGTCAATTCCCGCAAGGCCAGCATAATCACCTCTTCTGGCACAGGTTGACCTTCTAAATACCGTTCAAGAATTCCATGACTTCCATCGCCGTCAATTGCTTCGAACATCGCTTCTCGATAGCTTTCTGCTTGTTCTTGAAGTTCTGCCGGAATCTCTTCTTCATGAAAAACTGATCCAAGAGATTCCTCCTCATAGATTCGCAGTTTCATGCGAACCAAATCGATGATACCTGCAAAGTCTTCGGCTTGTCCATACGGAATTTGAATCGGAACAATAACCGATCCGAGCCGCTCTTTCATCATTTTCACGACGTGAAAAAAATCTGCGCCGACTCGATCCATTTTATTCACAAAGGCAATTCGCGGAACATTATATTTGTCCGCTTGCCGCCAGACCGTTTCCGATTGGGGCTGAACGCCTCCAACTGCGCAAAACACGCCGACGGCTCCATCCAAAACACGCAACGACCGCTCGACTTCGACGGTAAAATCTACGTGTCCTGGCGTATCAATAATATTAATCTGATGGTCTAACCAAAAGCATGTGGTCGCAGCCGAGGTAATCGTAATCCCTCGTTCTTGTTCCTGCACCATCCAATCCATTGTGGCGGCGCCATCATGCACTTCTCCGATTTTATAATTTCGACCGGTATAATACAGAATTCGCTCAGTCGTCGTTGTCTTTCCGGCGTCAATATGGGCAATAATTCCAATATTCCGGCACTGTTTTAATGCAAATTTTCGATCCAAGGTTTTTCTGAGTAAAAAGATAATGAAACAGACAATTGGTCATTAACTCTCGCTCACCAAGATGAGTTATTACCACCGAAAATGCGCAAAGGCTTTATTCGCTTCCGCCATTTTATGGGTGTCTTCACGTTTCTTAATAGCAGTGCCTCTATTATTCGCAGCATCCAGGAGTTCCATGGCTAATCGTTCTTGCATGGTTTTCTCCGAACGTCCGCGAGAGGCGTCAATAATCCACCGCATGCTCAACGTCGTCCGTCGAGTCGGGCGCACTTCTACCGGCACCTGATACGTCGACCCGCCAACTCGGCGAGACCGAATTTCAAGAATCGGTTTGGTATTCGATACCGCTTTATTAAATACCGCCAACACATCGCGATTGCCTGTGCGATCACGAATCAAATCCAATGCTCCATAAAAAATATTTTCAGCAATACTTTTTTTGCCGTCATACATCAGCATATTGACAAATTTCGTCACTAATGCGCTATTAAATTTAGGATCCGGCAAAATCACTCGTTTATCTGCTAACGTCCGACGTGACATATTCTCTACTCTCCTCGTCACAACATCTCGCCTGTCAGCGCCTTCTATTCAAGAGGCGGGACAAACGGGACGCCTGGGGCATCTTTGCAATCATTACATTGCTGTCAAATCTGGTTATTTTTTCTTGGCTCCCGCAGCGGCTTTTGCGCCTTTTGCATCCTTTTTCGGTCTCTTCGCGCCATATTTAGACCGTCCTTGCATTCTGTTCTGCACTCCCGAGCTGTCCAATGCTCCCCGGACAATATGATAGCGCACGCCAGGCAAATCTCTCACGCGGCCTCCGCGCACTAACACTAAGGAGTGTTCTTGCAAGTTATGGCCGATTCCCGGAATATATGTCGTGACTTCAATCCCATTCGTCAAACGCACCCTGGCAACTTTCCGCAGCGCAGAATTCGGTTTTTTCGGAGTTGACGTATAAACACGCACGCACACTCCGCGTTTTTGTGGACATGATCGCAAGGCCGGGCTATCTGATTTAGATTCGATTTTTTTACGGCCAGTTCGAATCAATTGATGAATTGTTGGCATATCCCACATCTCCTAACTCATTGTTTTTATTAAACTTATCAACACATTCCGCAAAAATGTGCAAACCGTATCCCCCCCCCTCCACCTTGTCAAGCTTTTTTCCATGTCAAACTCCAATCAGCAGAAAATCCTTGCGTGAGGGAGAGAACGACAAGGTGTTTCACCGAGGAACAGAAAGGGGCGCGTCCGGCATAACCATTATGCCGGACGAATGACATTACGGTATCTCTCTATTCAGCAAGCGCCTCAAACTGCGGCGACACTTTTAACGCTTTTCGACGATAATTGATTGATCCTGTCCCGGCAGGAATCAATCGCCCGACAATCACATTTTCTTTTAACCCGCGCAAATCATCTACTCGTCCAGAAATTGCGGCTTCTGTCAGCACTCTTGTCGTTTCCTGGAATGAGGCCGCCGATAAAAAGCTATCCGTGCTGAGTGAGGCGACGGTAATTCCCAACAAGAGCGGACGCCCGCTAGCAGGCTTTCCGCTTTCGGCAATGACGCGCTGATTCTCTTCTTCAAACTCGAAACGATCAACATACTCATCCAGCAAGAACAATGTATCGCCCGGATCGGAGATTTTCACGCGACGCAACATCTGCCGCACGATAACTTCAATATGTTTATCGTTGATGCTCACGCCTTGCAGACGATACACTTGCTGCACTTCATCGACCAGATACTTCTGCACTTCTTTCGCGCCAAGCACCTGAAGAATATCGTGCGGATCAGACGGGCCATCCATCAACGGCTCACCTGCGATAACGCGGTCGCCTTCACGCACGTTGACATGCGTTCCACGTGGAATCGAATATTCGCGCTCCTCGCCGTTATCGCCGCGCACATGAATTTTCCGCATGCCGCGCACGATTTCGCCAAAATGCACCACGCCGTCAACTTCGCTGATCGTCGCCGGTTCTTTCGGTTTTCGCGCTTCGAACAGTTCGACGACGCGCGGCAGACCGCCGGTAATATCTTTGGTCTTCGTCGTGTCGCGCGGAATTTTCGCGATAATATCGCCCGCAAACACCACATCGCCTTCATTCACCTGCAAATGCGAACCAGTGGGGAATTGTTTCTGATCAATCGTCTTCCCGTCAGCATCTTTCAGGATGACACGCGGCTGATATTGCTCGTCGGCGCTGTCAATAATCACTTTCGTCGTCAACCCCGTGACTTCATCCACTTCTTCGCGCATTGTAATGCCTTCCAGCACATCTTTCAGCACGACCGTAGATTCGCCCGGCGTTTCGACGATAATCGGCGTCGTAAACGGGTCCCAGCGCGCAATTTCTTGATCTGCCTCGACGATGTCGCCTTCCCGCACCAGCAGGGTCGCGCCATACACGAGAGGCGGATAATGATCTTCGACATGTTTGCCATTATCGTCGCGCATAATGCCGATAAACCCGCCTTTTGTGCGTACTGACAGGGTTTTATTGCGATTTTCAACACATCCGATGTCATGAAACACAACGCGCCCGCTGCGCCGCGTAATCAACGTGGATTGCTCCATGACGGCGCTCGCCGTGCCGCCGATATGGAACGTCCGCATCGTCAACTGCGTTCCCGGTTCACCGATAGACTGCGCGGCGATGATTCCGACCGCTTCGCCTTCGTTGACCAATCGCCGGGTTGAGAGGTTACTGCCATAGCACAAGGCGCAGACGCCGCGTTTGGCCTGACACGTCAGCACGGAACGGATCTTGACCTGGCTCAGCCCCGCGTTTTCGACATTTTCCGCCAGTTTTTCGTCAATCAATTCATTGGCGTGAACAATGATTTCATCGGTAGCCGGATGGCAGACATCTTCAAGCGCCACGCGCCCAATAATACGGTCGCGCAACGATTCGATCACTTCGCCGCCTTCGACAATCGGCGTCACGTAAATCCCATCAATCGTCTGGCAATCGTATTCCAAAATCATCACATCCTGCGACACGTCCACCAACCGACGAGTCAAATACCCGGAATCGGCTGTTTTCAGAGCCGTATCCGCCAGACCTTTGCGGGCGCCATGCGTTGAAATGAAGTATTGCAACACGCTCAAGCCTTCTCGGAAATTCGCCGTAATCGGAGTTTCGATAATTTCGCCCGACGGTTTTGCCATCAACCCGCGCATTCCGGCAAGCTGACGAATCTGCTGGCGACTGCCACGCGCCCCGGAATCCGCCATCATAAAAATCGGATTGAATTTGGGGTGTCTTTTCACCACTTCGTCACGAGAATAATCCGCAGCGCCGAGTTTTCCAGCAAGCTGCGATTGCGTTTCTTCCGAACGTTCCAGATCGGCGAACATCGCATTTGCGACTTCTTCTGTCACTTTCGACCAGATATCAATAACCTTATTTTTTCGTTCGCCGTTCGTGATAACGCCGTTATTGTACTGATCGTCAACTTCACCGACTTCCGCCTGCGCCTCCTGAATCAGTTCGGATTTCTGTCCAGGGACCTGCATATCATCAATGCCGATAGACAACGCCGAAATCGTGGAGAATTTAAAGCCGGTATCTTTGAGTTTATCAAGGACTTCAACAGCGATTTCATTGCCGAAATCCAAGTGCGTCTTGGTAATCAGCTTGCTTAACGATTTCTTATTCATCTGCTTGTTGACGAACTTATTCGCAAAATGAAAATCTTTCGGCAAAATCTGATTGAAGATGACGCGGCCAACGGTAGTATCCACCATTTTATATTTCTGGCTGTCCGGATCGGCCTGCATCCGCACTCGAATCGCCTCTAACAGAGCGACGCGTTTGTCGTTATACGCTCTGATTGCTTCTTCGAACGAAGCAAACGTTTTCGGCTGTGCGGCTCTTCGACATTCGATTAAGTCCTGCACCGCATACCCGTTAATTTCTTTGACCACAACGCCGTCAGCAGTTTCGAACATCTGCCCTTTCGCAATGACACGACCATTCTGCTGCTCAAACGATACACCGCCTTTGAAGGCAAGCCTATTGCCGTCTTTTTCGGCCTCACCTAATAACAGTACCGCAGATTTCTTCTCATCAGAAGAATTCGGAGCGATATAGCGGATTACATCCTTATGTGGAATTTCCTTCGTGATGTAGTAAATTCCAAGAACCATGTCTTGCGACGGCAGCGCCAACGGGCCGCCATGCGCCGGGGAAAGCAGGTTGCTGGTCGCCATCATCAAGATTTTGGCTTCCACTTGCGCTTCAATCGAAAGCGGGACATGCACGGCCATCTGGTCGCCGTCAAAATCCGCGTTGAACGCTGCGCAGACCAGCGGATGGATACGAATCGCTTTTCCATTCACAAGTACTGGCTCGAACGCCTGAATGCCAGCGCGATGCAGCGTCGGAGCGCGGTTCAATAAAACGGGGTGATCTTTCACCACTTCTTCAAGCACTTCCCAGACTTCCGCCGTTTCGCGTTCGACAAGTTTCTGCGCGTTTTTGATCGTCGTCGCATACCCTTTTTCCTGGAGTTTCTGGAAGACGAACGGTTTGAATAATTCTAACGCCATCTTTTCCGGCAAGCCGCATTGATGCAGTTTCAGTTCCGGCCCGACAACGATAACGGAACGCCCGGAATAATCCACGCGCTTGCCGAGCAAGTTTTGACGGAAACGCCCTTGCTTCCCTTTGAGCATGTCGCTCAACGATTTCAACGGGCGGTTCTTTGAGCCGCGCAATACGCGCCCGCGACGGCCATTATCGAACAACGCATCTACGGATTCTTGCAACATCCGTTTTTCATTTCGAATAATGACTTCCGGCGCTTTCAATTCCTGCAAGCGATGCAAACGGTTATTGCGGTTAATGACGCGGCGATACAGATCATTCAAATCCGAAGTAGCAAACCGTCCGCCATCCAGTGGCACTAACGGGCGCAATTCCGGAGGAATAATTGGAATGACCTCGAAAATCATGTGTTCCGGCTTGCAGCCTGATTCGCGGAACGCCTCAACGACTTTGAGACGCTTGGTCAGTTTTTTCTTCTTTTGCAGCGAGTTTTCCACCTTCATCTGCTCGCGCAATTCCTTCGACATCGCCTCAACATCAATCCGTTTAAGCAATTCCCGAATCGCTTCCGCCCCGATCCCGACGCGGAATTTCCCAGCATAATCGGGGTCTTCCGATAACATGCGGTATTGTTCTTCGGTCACTAATTGTTTTTCGTCCAGATTCGTGCTGCCAGCATCCACGACGACGTAATTCTCGAAATAGAGAATGGTTTCAAGCTTTTTGACCGGCATGTCCAATAATTGACCGATCCGGCTCGGCAACCCTTTGAAAAACCAGATATGCGACACCGGGCATGCGAGTTCAATATGTCCCATGCGTTCTCGCCGAACCTTTGCCTGCGTGACCTCGACGCCGCATTTTTCGCAGACGACTCCCCGGTGACGAATACGTTTGTATTTGCCACATAAGCATTCCCAGTCTTTCACCGGGCCAAAAATTTTTGCACAAAACAGGCCGTCACGTTCTGGTTTAAACGTCCGATAGTTGATGGTTTCGGACTTTTTCACCTCGCCATACGACCACTCGCGAATCTTTTCCGGCGAGGCTATCGAAATGCGAATCGCTTCGAAATCCGTTTCACTGCTTGAACGTTTAAACAATTCTAAGAAGTCTTGCATAACGACGAAAGTCAGCTAAGGTGCAAAGTGCGCCGACATGAAGCCGCCTCATGGGCGGCAAGGCATGTCAGACACTTTTCACTCACTGTTGCTGTTGCTGCAGTTCCATATCTAAGCCCAGGCTTTGTAATTCTTTCACCAACACGTTGAACGATTCCGGGATGCCGGCTTCCAGCGTATGTTGGCCTTTGACGATGGATTCATAAATCTTCGTCCGCCCGACCACATCATCCGATTTGACCGTCAGTAACTCTTGCAGATTATAGGCTGCACCATACGCTTCCAACGCCCAGACTTCCATTTCGCCGAAACGCTGTCCGCCGAATTGCGCCTTGCCGCCGAGCGGCTGCTGCGTGACTAACGAATACGGGCCGATTGACCGCGCGTGCATTTTATCGTCAACCAGATGCGACAGTTTCACCATGTAAATATAGCCGACGGTTGTGTCTTGTTCGAATGGCTCGCCAGTTTTGCCATCATACAGCCGCGATTTTCCCGATGGATTCAAACCCGCCGTGCGTAATTTTTGTTTAACGGCTTCTTCTGATGCGCCATCAAACACCGGCGTGGCGAAATACACGTCATTTTTGATCGCATGCGCTAAATGCAGCAAGCCTTCCGCATTTCCTTCTTTCAAATAGCTCGTTACGGTTTCATCTTGCCGAATCCCGTCGTAAATATCATTGAGCAATGTTCGAAGGCGTTCAGTCACCGCTTCGCGGAACACGCTTTCCGACACCTCTTGATCTGGGGATGTTTTCAAGCTCTCCACCAACGCCACCAACTCTTTATCATGCATGCTGAGTTGACGCAACGGCGTTTCCATCCAATGAATATGCTGATGGAGTTTCTGCATGAACTTTTTGCCCGCCCAGCCCAAGCAGGTTTCCAAAATTTGACCGACGTTCATACGCGACGGCACGCCGAGCGGGTTCAAGACAATATCCACCGCCGTGCCGTCCGGCAGGAACGGCATATCCTCGACCGGTGCGACGTTCGACACGACCCCTTTATTGCCATGCCGTCCCGCCATCTTATCGCCGACCGACAGGCGGCGCTTCATCGCGATATAGACTTTCACCAACTTGACCACGCCCGGCGGCAATTCGTCGCCAGTACGGAGTTTATTGGTTTTTTCGTTCATAATCGTTTCCAGAATATGGATTTGGTCCATGGCATTTTCCTGGAGCGATTCGATGTCGTCGCGCACATCCTGAATTTCCTGAATCTTAATCTTGCCTAAATCATCCACCGACATGTCCGCCATTTTTTCCGGCGTCAGCAGATCGCCTTTCTTGAAAATCGGCTGCTGTTTCGGCGATGATGGCCGCGTTTCTTCAAACGAATCCTCATCATCGAAACTGTCGTCAAAATCGTCATCATACGACGCTGTCGGCGATTTTTTCGCAAAATCATCCGGATAATAATCGCGCGCCACAGTCTTGCCCTTGAGCAAGTGCATCATTTTTTTCTTCAATTCGTCGCGCACGATCTGAATTTCATCCTGATAATCGCGCTCGATTTTGGCGATTTCCGCGTCTTCAATACTCTGGGCGCGTTCATCTTTTTCCACGCCTTTGCGCGAAAAAACTTTCACGTCAATGACAATGCCACTCACCCCTTGCGGCGTCCGCAGAGAAGCGTCTTTGACATCGCCCGCTTTTTCGCCGAAAATGGCGCGGAGCAATTTTTCTTCCGGGGCAAGATGCGTTTCCCCTTTCGGCGAAATTTTTCCAACCAGAATATCGCCGGGGCGCACTTCCGCGCCGATGCGCACGATGCCGCTTTCGTCAAGATTGCTCAGCGCGTCTTCGCCGACGTTCGGAATGTCGCGCGTAATTTCTTCGCGGCCAAGCTTGGTATCGCGGGCTTCGATTTCACATTCTTCGATGTGAATTGAGGTGAACATATCCTCTTTGACAACGCGCTCGCTCATTAAGATCGCGTCTTCGAAGTTATACCCGCCCCAGGGCATGAACGCCACCAGCACGTTGCGTCCTAAGGCTAATTCGCCTTTTTCAGTCGAGAACCCGTCCGCAATCACCTGTCCGGCGGCGACTCTATCGCCGATTTTCACCAGCGGACGCTGATTGACACAGGTATTCTGGTTCGAGCGTTGGAATTTCATCAATTCGTAGCGGTCAATCATCGCCGATTCTTCATCCTCTTCATCTTCGAAGGAGGGAAGGCGGAACGCGGCATATTGCTGGATTTTCTGACGATCTTCTTCCGGCGTGTCGCTCTCATCCACGCGAATCACGATACTGCGCGAATCCACATTTTCAATCACGCCCGCCCGTTTCGCAATAATGACCGAACCTGAATCACGGGCGGCAATCGCCTCCATCCCCGTGCCGACCAGCGGCGCTTCCGGCTGCACCAATGGCACGCCCTGGCGCTGCATGTTCGATCCCATTAAGGCGCGGTTCGCGTCGTCATGTTCCAGGAACGGAATCAACGAGGCTGAGACGCTGACCAACTGCTTCGGCGATACGTCCATATAATGCACTTGTTCCGGCGGCACCATGACGAAATCGCCGCCCCAACGGGCAGAAATGCGATCATTCACGAAATGCCCGTCGGCGTCAAGCGGCGCATTCGCCTGGGCAATGATATATTGTTCATCCTTAAAGGCCGACAGATATTCAATCGTATCCGTCACACGCCCGTTTTCGACCTTGCGGTAAGGCGTTTCGATGAAGCCGTAGGCGTTAATGCTGCCGTAGGTACTGAGCGACGCAATCAAGCCGATGTTCGGGCCTTCCGGCGTTTCAATCGGGCAAATGCGGCCATAGTGCGTCGAATGCACGTCGCGCATTTCGAATCCAGCGCGTTCCCGGCTGAGGCCGCCCGGTCCAAGAGCGCTCATGCGGCGTTTATGCGTCAATTCCGATAAGGGATTGGTTTGATCCATGAACTGCGACAACTGGCTGCTGCCGAAAAATTCTTTGACGGCGCTCATCACCGGCTTCGCATTGATCAAGTCATGCGGCATGACCGTATCAAGTTCCTGCAAGCTCATCCGCTCTTTGGTCGCCCGCTCCACGCGCACCAATCCCATGCGGAACTGGTTTTCCAGCAATTCGCCGACGGAGCGAACGCGGCGGTTGCCAAGATGGTCAATATCGTCAATTTCGCCTTCCCCCATGCGCAATTTCAGCATGTAGGCCGTAATCGCCAATAAATCTTGCACATCGAGAATGCGTTGATCCACCGATTTTTCTAAGCGCAATTTTTCGTTGATTTTCAACCGCCCGACTTTCGAGAGATCGTACCGTTCTTCCATGAAAAACAGATTGAGGAAGAGTTTGCTGGCGCTTTCTTCGGTCGGCGGATCGCCAGGGCGCAGCGTGCGATAGATTTCCAGCAACGCATCGATTTTCGTGCGCACGCCATCTTTCATGAACGTATTGCTCAGCGCGTCGCCCCCCACCGATTTATCAATCAACAAGACATCCAGCGTCGAAACATTCGCAAGATACAGTTGATTCAAATTATCCGCCGTGATTTCTTCGTTGCACTCGATCAGGACTTCGCCGGTTTCCGGGTCAATCACATCTTTCGCAGACACCGCGCCGATCAAAGCCGAGGACTCCACTTGCAGCGCGGAAATGCCATGCAGATGACTGAGGCGCAACACTTTTTTGGTAATCTTCTTACCTTCTTTGATAATGACCGTGCCGTCCGGAGCAACCATATCTTGCTTCGCCACATAGCTCCGCAAGAATTCGCTCAGTGCATCCGGGCTTGAGGCATGCAGATCGATCTGCAATTGCACGGAGCAGGTATCGCGCCGTACCCGATCCACCTCATCAAAACGAAAGGTCACGGTATCGTAAAAACAGCGCAGAATGCTTTCCGTTGACGAGAGATCAGGGAATTGTTTCGTTGTCTCGCCTGCTTCTTCGGCGAGACGACGTTCTTCCTCTACTGCGCATTGCAAGGCACGCAAAAACAGGCTGACCAGCAATTTGCGTTTTTTATCGATTCGGACGTAGAGATAATCGCGATAATCGAATTCGAATTCCAGCCACGAACCGCGATAGGGAATCACGCGGCAGCTATACAATATCTTGCCGCTGAAATGCCCTTTGCCTTTGTCATGGTCAAAAAACACGCCGGGGGAGCGATGCATCTGACTGACGACGGTGCGTTCCGTCCCGTTGATGATGAACGTGCCCTTTGTCGTCATCATCGGGATTTCGCCGAAATAAATGTCCTGCTCCTTGATGTCGCGAATAGATTTGCTGCTGGTATCCACATCAATATCCCAGGTGACCAGGCGCACTGTGACTTTGAGCGGAATCGAGTACGTCATGCCGCGTTCCCGGCATTCAGTGGCGCTATATTTCGGTTTGCCAAAACTATAGCTCACAAACTCCAGCAACGCAATGTCATTGTAATCCGAAATGGGAAATACCGATTGAAAGATCTCCTGCAAACCGGTATTCTCTCGTTCATCCGGAGGGACGTTGAGTTGCAGAAACCGTTCATAGGATGTCTGTTGCACTTCGATCAGATTTGGGATATCCAGAATCACTGGAATCTTGCCGAAATCCAATCGTTTCCGAACAGTCGAGACGAACCCTTCCGTAAAAATCGGCATCTCGCGCCCCTGTTGTCTTTCCTCGCCATAATGTGTCGCGGTATATTGACTCATTGTGTATAAATTCTATGTCATCGCGCCATACACAAAACACGTCCCATTCTGGGGCGATTCTTTCTCTGCTTATGTATATCGCGAGTAGTTACCAACAGCCAAACAGCAGAATAGAGCTTACGATGCAGGATATAGTCGTTTCATCCTGAACACCAGCTCTATTCCACAAAAGATACGCCTTTTCAGTAGTTGCAGCCTGGATGGTTGATTCTGTTCTGGTATGCTCACTCCCTGGATATGCAATCATAGATGAGTACACATTTGCGCCTTGTGTAAAAAAGAGGACAAGCGTCAGAGAAAATACATTCTCTTTTAACTCTTTGGCGTCACCATCCTCCTTGCGCAACATACACAACCTCGCGCAAAGAGGATGGGATTTTATCGCGCAGCGGCTACTTTACCTGCACCACGCCGCCAGCAGCTTCAACTTTGGTCTTAATATCCTGCGCTTCTTCTTTAGAAACGCCTTCTTTGATATTCGCCGGAGCACCATCCACAAGCGCTTTCGCTTCTTTCAAGCCCAATCCCGTAATTGCGCGGATTTCTTTGATGACCTGAATCTTATTCGCGCCAGCATCAGACAGCACCACTGTAAATTCCGTCTGTTCTTCAACCGGAGCAGCCGCTGCTGCGCCACCACCAGCAGGCATCGCGCCCATCATCACCGGAGCAGCCGCCGTTACGCCATATTTCTCTTTTAATTTCTGAACCAGTTCATTTAACTGAATTACGCTTAAGTTATCAATATAGGACAGCACATCATCCATCGTCAAATCAGCCATGATTTTTTGAGAGCCACCTGTCGCGTTGTCCGTGTTGCCCATTATTAAGGACTTCCAGTCCACAACCCAAGACTCGAAACCGCGCTCTTTTCCTGTTGTTTCGTAATGATTTAAAGATCAACCTTCTGCTTTTTTATCGGCAACAGCCTGTAATGTATAGACAAATTCGCTGACAATCCCTTGCAAGGCAAAAACCAGGCCACTGATCGGGGATTCCAACGTTCCCACCAATTCTGCAAGCAACTGTTGGCGGGGCGGCAGCGTCGAAACCTTTTGAATGCCATTCGCATCCAACACAGCACCTTCGATCACGCCACCTTTGACATTCACGCCCTTATTCTCTTGCTGCGCGAATTCTTTGGCATATTTCGTAACAACCTTTGCCAACCCTGCCGCGTCACCAGGGCAAAATACCAATCCAGTCGGGCCGACTAAAAATTGGTTCAACCCCTCAAATGGGGTATCTTTAATCGCTCGCTTTGCCAGCGTATTTTTGACGACCTGAAAATCGCCGGCAGCTTCCTGAAGTTCCCGGCGAAATTGCGTGGTTTTTTCAACCGTGAATTTATTGAATTCGAGGCAAATCACCGACTTACTTCCGGCGATGCGCTCTTTCAGTTCATCAATAATCTCTTGTTTTTCGTTTTGATTCACGCTTCGTGCGGAAAACTCTCGATTATTAGGCATGTTCGGCCACGCTTAACAATCGGCAATTTTCTCGATTTTTCGGTACTTATCGTATATCAGCCATCACAGTCGTCGCATCCAATCTGATTCCGACTCCCATTGTCGAGGAAATCGCAATCCCTCGCACATAATGCCCTTTACTTGATGACGGTTTCATTCGCACAAGAGTTTCCAGCAACGCATGGATATTTTCTTTCAATTGCTGGACAGAAAATGAACGCTTCCCCACAGGACAGTGAACAATTCCAGCTTTTTCCACGCGAAACTCTACCTGTCCGGCCTTGACATCTTTCACCGCTTGCGCCACATCCATCGTGACCGTTCCGGTTTTGGGGTTCGGCATCAAACCTCTCGGGCCAAGCACTCGGCCAAGTTTTCCGACAAGTCCCATCATATCAGGCGTGGCAATCGCTCGATCAAAATCGAACCAGCCGCCCTGAATTTTTTCCGCCAGGTCTTCCGCTCCAACAACGTCTGCGCCAGCTTCGCGAGCTTCGCGATCTTTTTCCCCTTTCGCAAACACAATCACGCGCACTGTCTTCCCCGTTCCATTCGGTAACGTGACGGAACCGCGAATCATCTGATCGGCTTTACGAGGATCAACGCCTAATTTGACTGCAATATCAATTGTCTCGTCAAACTTTGCAAAACTGACTTCTTTTAAAAGCGTCAACCCTTCCTCTAACAAATAACGTTTTTCCTCGTCGATTTTTTTAATCGCGTCGAGATATTTTTTTCCTTTAGCCATACAATACCAGATTCAGAAACAGCAGGTAGTCTGACAGCCATAAAATCTCGGCCTCCTACCATCTGTCTTCTCTCCAATTAATCAACAATGTCAATCCCCATGCTTCGCGCCGTTCCTTCAACTGTTCTGATAGCCATATCCAATGTTCTGGCATTCAAATCAGGCATTTTTGTCGCCGCAATTTCCTTCACCTGTGCATGCGTCACGCGCCCGACTTTATTTTTGTTCGGCTCTCCCGAACCTTTGGCGACTCCAGCAGCCCGTTTCAACAAGACAGAAGCCGGCGGGGTTTTTGTAATAAACGTAAATGTCCGGTCAGAATAGACCGTAATCAATACCGGAATAATCAAACCTTCTTGCCCTTGAGTACGGGCGTTAAAGGTTTTGCAAAACTCCATGATATTCACACCATGCTGGCCAAGCGCCGGGCCAACAGGAGGCGATGGATTTGCCTGTCCGGCAGGACACTGTAATTTGACTTGAGCGATAACTTTTTTTGCCATGTGAACAAAACGACTACTTGATTGTCGAGCTTCGATGCATACGCCTTGACTCGATGCAATCATTCATCATTCCCCTACCCGATTAACTTTCTCCCTTTTCGACCTGGCCAAACTCTAATTCTACAGGCGTCGAACGTCCGAAAATAGTAACCATGACTTTCAATTTCCCTTGTTCAGGATAAATATGATCGATCACGCCAGAAAAATTACTGAATGGACCATCAATAATTCGAACAGTTTCTCCTTGTTCAAAGAGCACTTTAGGCTGAGGACGTTCTGACGTTTCCTTCATTTGCTTCAGAATCGCTTCGACCTCAGTATCTAACAGCGGCGAAGGTTTCGCACCTCCGACAAAGCCGGAAACTTTTGGCGTATTTCGGATTGCATACCAGACTTCGTCGTCAATTTCCATTTTGACAAACACATAGCCCGGAAAAGACCGTTTCGTGAAAACCTGTTTTTTCCCTCCTTTGACTTCCATCACATCTTCAGTAGGGATCAAGACTTCAGAAACCCGCGCACCTAATCCAAGCGACCGCAAGCGCTGCTCTAAGTTTTCTTTGACAACTTTTTCAAACCCGGAATATGTATGAATCACATACCAACGATGGATATGATTCCTCAGTTCTTGCAATGCATCATCCCCGATAGCTGCTCGTTGAGGCTCAGAAAGCGTGTCAAGCCTCATGGACACCCATTCGCTTTCTTTTTGCATATCATTCGCCAAAACAGTTTCTGCATCAGGAAAACGCGCCACAAAACTTTGATATTCTTGCTTCTTGAGATACGCCCATTTTTCTTGCATAACATCCTCTCACGCTTTTCACTATCCGAAGAAGCGAATCAGCCGAGACATCATTTGAAAAAAGATCACATCAAGAAGCCCTAAACACAACCCGGCCATCACAGAAAGCACAATTACTAATGTTGTTGCCCCGATGATTTCCTTACGATTGGGCCAGGACACTTTTTTTAACTCCAAACGAGCTTCTTTGAGAAATTGAAGTAATTTTTTCATACCGTCCATTCCGTCCGAGTAAGCATTTTGCTGACACGTCGCAAGAGAAAAAAAAACAGACCAGGAGGGACTCGAACCCCCAACCCCCGGATTTGGAGTCCGGAGCTCTATCCACTTGAGCTACTGGTCTGTATATACATAAACGAACAGATGTTTTTTCAAAACAATACGCGCAATTCCTACTTTGTTTCCCGATGCAACGTATGTTTCCGATCAAACTTACAATACTTCTTTAACTCGAGCTTTTTAGGAGTCCGCTTTTTATTTTTTGTCGTCGTATAATTACGACGTTTACATTCAGTACATGCCAATGAGATTATTTCACGCATAAGCGGATAAACAGACACAATTGTCGGCAGGTTTACTTATACCAGCCGACAATTGTCATCTGAGATTTTTTACTCAATAATTTCAGCGACGACGCCCGAACCGACGGTACGACCACCTTCACGAATGGCAAACCGCAGTTCTTTTTCCATCGCGACCGGCACAATCAGCTCTGCCGTAATGGACACGTTATCCCCCGGCATCACCATCTCCACGCCTTCTGGCAAATTCATCGTCCCCGTCACATCGGTCGTCCTGAAATAGAACTGTGGACGATACCCATTGAAGAACGGCGTATGCCGCCCACCTTCATCCTTGGATAACACATAAATCTCGCCTTTGAACTTCGTATGCGGCGTAATGCTTTTCGGCTGCGCCAACACCTGGCCGCGCTCCACGTCTTCTCGCTTGATCCCGCGCAGCAGCACACCAATATTGTCGCCCGCCTGCGCTTCATCTAACAGCTTGCGGAACATTTCCACGCCAGTCGCCACCGTCTTGCGTGTTTCTTTAAAGCCGACAATTTCCACTTCATCGCCAACGCGCACTCGACCGCGCTCCACGCGCCCGGTTGCCACCGTGCCGCGTCCGGAAATACTGAACACATCTTCCACCGGCATTAAGAAGGGTTTATCCACCGCACGTTCAGGCGTCGGGATATAGGAATCAATCGCCGCCATCAAATCAAAAATACATTTCGTATCTGGGCTGTCCACATCGCCGCTCTGCAACGCTTTCAAGGCCGACCCACGAATCACCGGCGTGTCGTCGCCCGGGAATTCATACTTGCTTAACAGTTCCCGCACTTCCAACTCGACCAGTTCCAACAATTCGTCATCATCCACCATATCGGTCTTATTCATAAAGACGACAATATACGGCACGTTCACCTGCCGCGCCAACAATACGTGTTCCCGCGTCTGCGGCATCGGACCGTCAGCGGCGCTCACCACCAGAATCGCGCCATCCATCTGCGCCGCGCCGGTGATCATAT
>CAZMEO010000002.1:0-32269 GCA_964565315.1 uncultured Candidatus Moduliflexus sp.
CCGCGTTTCCGGCGCTTTGCAAATCTTTGAGGATTTTTTCGTAAATGCTGCCGAAGGTGTGGCGGTCTTTGGCGCTGTTGAAATCAATCTCGTTGATTTTATTGATGACCTGCCGCATCAACGTGCCGGACTTCATGTAGTTGTACGCATCCTCGAACATCGCGCGAATTACGACAGCGCGTTGGGCGTTCTTGCCGTGCAAACCGAGTTTTTCTTTCAACGTGGGAAAGAGTTGCAGGTTGACGAAATCGCTCAATTCATCGCCCGTCATCCCTTCGGGATTCGCCGCCCAGTTGCGCCAGCGCAGCGCCTCCGGCAGCGGCGAGACATAGCCGTCTTCCAGCAATTCGAGTTCGGCTTCCCGGTCGTCGTAAATCTTGAGAAAAAACATCCAGACCAACTGGCTGATGCGCTGGGCGTCGCCGTCCACGCCCACATCTTTGCGCATGATGTCTTGAATCGCCTTGATCACTCCGCTGATATTGCTCATAAAATGACGTGTTCACCGCGCCAACGGCGCGAATCATATTAGCCCAGGGCGAAGCCCTGGGAAATTGGCGCATCAGGCAGATTCGCCCTGAAGGGGCGTCTCATTGAGGCGCTCTTTCAGAGCGCAACCGCCGACATGCCTTTTTCCCCCAGGACTGTCGCCCTGGGCTAATATGAGCCGCGCCGTTGGCGCTGTCTGATGTTCTGTTTTCCTGAATCAGGCCGACTGTTCCTGAAAAAAGAGCGCGTCTTCCAATTCCTGAAGCGCGTTCTCGTAGAGTTCTTTCCCGCCGAAGGCATTCCGAATAATTTCCATCGGCGTGCCCATCGCGTCGAACGGCTTGAGCCGCAAGACTTTCGGGCTTTCGATAGTGGCGATCCCTTCGTCGGCGTATTTATCGAGCAGCGCATCCAGCACCGCCCGCGCCTGTGCGCCGTATTTGGTGAAATAATTCCGTTTTTTGACGTTGTTGGCGCGTTCCCGGCGCGTCAGCGGCGGCTGATCGTAGGCAATATGGCAAATCAGATCGAAGGCGTCGTAGCCGTTGCCGATTTCCTGGGCTAATTTCTCGAATTCGATCCCATATTCCGCTAATTCGCTGAGAATCGCCTCTTTCTTTTTCACGTCATGCCAGCGGGTTAAAAAGTCGTTCAACGAGGCGTATTCCCGGCGAATCTGCTTGCGGCTGTAATCAATATAGGATTCCGTTACGAGTTCGCCATATTCCCCAAGATATTCGACCCGTTCGGCGACGATGCGCACCGTCACCCCGCTCACGTAGAATTTTTTCACGCCGTCGCGCTCGTCATCATCATCGCTGCTAACGCCATCAATCGGCGGGTCTGGCGGCTCAGGAGAATCATTGGGACCCGGCTCGTAAATCACGACCGCCTCGCCGTCGAAATCCGGGTCGCGAAAATGCTCCGTCGCTTTTTTGAAATCCATGATGGTGAAGTAGAATTTCTGATGCTCCTCGTCAATGCGCGTACCTCGTCCGACAATCTGCTTGAAGGCGGTCAGCGAATTGATGGTTTTATCAATCACGATCAGCTTGCACGTTTTGGCGTCCACGCCAGTCGTCAGCAGTTCCGACGTGGTGGCAATCACGGGAAACCGGCTTTCGGAGTTGGTAAAATTGTCCAATTCCGCCTTCCCTTCGACGCTGTCGCCCGTGATACGCATCACGTATTTCGGATGTTCGGTGGCAAGCTTCCCGGCGGCGTTCACAATTGCAGCCCGCATCCGTTCGGCGTGGTCAATGTCTTCGCAGAAAATGATGGTTCTGGCAAAGGGATCAGTAGCCTTCAGCAGTTCCATGACCCGTTTGGCGACGAGTTTCGTGCGCTGATTCAAGATCAGAATGCGATCCATATCTTTCTGGTTATATTCGCGCTGCTCAAGCTCGTTGCCGAGGTCGTCGGTCATGCCGGGCGGCGGCGTCCAGCCGTACAGGTCTTTGTCGATGTCGATCCGCACGACTTTGTAGGGCGCGAGAAAGCCGTCTTCGATGCCCTGTTTCAAGCTGTACGTATAGACCGGATCACCGAAATAGGAAATATTGGAGACATATTCGGTTTCTTTCGGCGTGGCGGTCAAGCCGATCTGAATGGCGTTCGAGTAATATTCGAGAATCTCGCGCCACGCCGAGTCGTCGGCGGCGCTCCCGCGATGGCATTCGTCAATCACGACGAGGTCGAAAAAATCCCGCGACACAGTCTTGAACGTTTTGTCCGTCTCATCCGTCCCGGTGAGCGCCTGATACAGGCCGATATGGATTTCGTAGGCCGGATCGATCACGCGGTTTTTGATTTTGGTCATCACCGCGCCGAACGGTTTGAAATCGTTGACGAACGCTTGATCTGCGAGGATATTGCGATCCACGAGAAATAAGACGCGCTTGACCGCTTTCGCCTTCCAGAGCCGCCATAAGATTTGGAAGGTCGTATAGGTTTTGCCCGTGCCGGTCGCCATGACGAGCAACAGCCGTTTCTGTCCCTTTGCAATCGCTTCGACCGCGCGGTTGATGGCGTCGGTCTGATAATAGCGCGGCTCTTTGCCGGACAGGTCTTCGTAATACGGCTGGAGGACGAGCGCTGCTTCCTTGTCTGCGATGTTATCAATCTTGCGGTGGATTTTGTACCGTTTCCATAACTCGGCGGGCGGCGGAAACGCGCTCAGCGGAATCTCGCGCTCGATCTCGTCCCCGTCGTTCGCCGTATTATCATGCTCAGCAAAGGCGTCGCCGTTCGAACTGTAGGCGCTCGGCACGTCGAGAATTTCGGCGTAGCCTAACGCCTGCTGCATTCCGGCGCTGACGGTATGGGTGTTATCTTTGGCCTCCACCACGGCGACCGGCACGCCCGGTTCCCATGACAGCACATAATCGGCGCGTTTGCTCTTTTTCTTGTTCCGTGACGACATATTGCCGCGCACGACCACCGGGCCGGGCGTCAGCGTCACTTCCCTCCGAATCTGGGTGAATGCGTCCCACCCGGCCTCTTGAATAGCGGGCGTAATATACAGATCGCAAATATCGCTTTCGCTCAGTTCTTGTTTCTCTTTTCCCGTCATAATGCTGATTCCGCTTCATTATCTATGATTACACGATCTCAACGCGATGTGAACGTTATGAATGAAGAACCCACCCCTTGCCCCTCCCAGAAGGGGAAAGCTGATCATTGCCGATGGACGCGAATTCCCCTCCTGGGAGGGGCAAGGGGTGGGTAAAAAACGCCCGTTTCACAGGAAAACTTCAAAAAGTTGCGCATCACATTATCTCAGCATAACATGACAGAAATCGCATGATTAAACGTTTTTGTCAAGATGATTTCTCTGAAGCGGCGCAGCGGCAAGGCCAGGCTTATTGAAACGCATTTTGAATATGATCTAACTGATAGTCGTCGGAACCTGGCTGAAAGGTGATGCCGATGACATCAAAGCGAAACTGCGTGTTGATGAGGTTCTGCTGGCTGATGTAATGCAGCGCGACGCGCTTAACTTGCTTCTGCTTGGAGGGCGTGACCATGTTATAGGCCGGGCCGTAGGCGTCGGAGGTTTTGGCGCGGACTTCGATAAAGACGACGATATGCCGATCTTTGGCGATGATGTCGATCTCGCCGGTCTTGCAGCGGAAATTGCGCTGAATGATTTGATATTGCTGCTGCAAAATATGTTGCAGCGCGAGGTCTTCCCCCAATTTTCCCAGATCAAGTCGTTGATGGCTCATAAGGTTGCTCCTGTGGTCGCAACAAGGATTGATTGCATGTAGGATAAACGCCATATCCTGTATAAAGTGAATCCTTGTAGCTTTTCTCTGCTTGACAAAGAAAGTCAACGAGATTTTGCCGTTGCGAAGATTTCCTGTTCTTGCGCCCTTTCTATAAACCGACTGGCGCATTTTTCGTCAAACAATGCGAACGTTTTTGCGCGTCTCGCGCTTTTCCCGTTTTCAGTGCAAATTTCTGGCCGGAATGCGAGGAACGATGCGAGAACGACGACTTTTCCCTTGACTTCTTTCGTGAAAGATTGCAAAGGTATATAAACTTTTGTTAGCAGGGCGTGTCAGAACGTATAAACATGGCTGTGTGCCGATCATCCGCGAAAGAAGGAGGCAGCAATATGACATTGGGACAAATGCTTGAAGCCACAGCGCGACGGCTTCCTCGAAAATGCGCCATCAAGTTTTCTGGCCGGAAAATTTCTTATCACGAATTGAATGAATCTGTGAATAGTATCAGCCATAATCTGCTGGCTCTCGGCCTCAAAAAAGGGGATCGCGTCGGCATTTTTTCTGAAAACTGTCCTGAATATATCATGACCTATTTCGGCGCGTTAAAAATCGGCGGAATCGCGGTGCCGATCAATAGCTTTTTAACGGGAAATGAAGTCAAATACATTGTGGATAATTGCCAGATTCAAGTATTAGTCACATCCTCCAAATTTTTGAAAACGCTTCAGCCGGTACTGTCGCAAATGGCGAGCATCAAAAAATTGATCGTAATTGGCGAAGAACGCGACACCGCAGAGTATCTTTCGTTTGCCACGTTCCTGAAAAACGACAACGCGAATTCCCCCGAATCTTCCGTTTCAGAAGACGATCTCGCGGTATTTATTTATACCTCTGGCACGACCGGCCACCCGAAAGGCGCAATGCTGACGCATCGGAATTTGGTGTGCAATGCGCAGGATTCCGCCGCCGCGACCGACTTTCGCGAAAAAGACAAAATTTTGATCTTCCTTCCCCTGTTTCATTCGTTTACGTTTACGGTCGGCGTGTTGACGCCGGTTTTCTTAGGCTCGACAGTGCTGTTGCTTGGGTCAGTCAAATCCATGACGGACATTCGCCATGCGATTCTGTTTGACCGCGTCTCCCTGCTGATCGGCGTGCCTGCGGTGTTTAACGTGCTGGCGAATAAGCAGTTCCCCTGGTTCTTCAAGTATATTCACGCAATCGGATTGATGGTCTCCGGTTCCGCGCCGCTGCCGACGCCGGTGATCGGGCAAATCGAGCAGAAATTCGGCTGCCCGCTCTGCGAAGGATACGGCCTGTCGGAAGCGTCGCCAGTGGTGGCGGTGAATCCGCGTTACGGCGTGCGCAAGCCCGGTTCAATCGGCCTGGCGCTTCCGCATGTGGAAGTCAAAATCGTCGATGAACACCGCAAGGAATTGCCGGTTGGCGAAGTCGGAGAACTTGCCGTCAAAGGGCCGAACGTGATGCAGGGCTACTTCAACATGCCGGAAGAAACGGCGAAAACGATTGTGGATGGCTGGCTGCTGACTGGCGATATTGCCAAATTGGATCAGGATGGATATATCTATATTGTTGATCGCAAAAAAGATATGTTACTTGTGCGCGGCGTCAACGTCTATCCGAGAGAGATCGAAGATGTGCTGTATCAGCATCCGAAGATTCTCGAATGCGCCGTGATTGGCGTGCCAGACGAATCCAAAGGGGAAATCCCGAAAGCCTTTATTGTGGTGAAAGACGGGGAAACGCTGACGGAACGCGAAGTCCGCGACCATATCAAAGAGCGGCTTGCGGCGTATAAACACCCGAAATATATTGAATTTCGCCCATCTCTGCCGAAGAATGCGACGCAGAAAATCATGAAACGCGATCTTCGGTAACAGCAGAACGCAGAAGGAGAACGCATGAACTTCAGAGACCCGCACATGACGATTGCAACGCTGATCGATCAGGTCGCCGCCACGCATGGCCGCCGAAAATGCCTGACGTTCGGAGGCGATACCTATACCTACAACCAATTCAATCGCCGCATCAATCAAGCGGCGCATGGGTTGCGTAAATTAGGAATCGTTCATGGAGATCGCGTCGGATTGTTTTTATCGAATTGCCCGGAATATCTGTTTGCGTATTTTGGCGTGTTAAAAACCGGCGGAATCAACGTGCCGATCAATACGTTCCTGACAAACGACGAACTGCGTTTTATTCTGGCGGATTGCGAGATTTCAGCGATTGTGACGGATGCCAAACTCTATAAAACGCTTGAAAAGGTCATGTCCGGGCTTCCGCTTCTGAAATTCGTGATCGTGGCCGATGAAGAGATTCCCGGAACGATCTCCTTTGCGTCATTCGGCAAAGAATCGTCTGACAATCCGCAATGGGGCTACGCGCAACATGGAGACGTGGCGGTGATTCATTATACCTCTGGCACGACTGGCAAGCCCAAAGGCGCGATGTTAAGCCATAAAAACCTGTTAGCCGCGATTGATTCCAATACCGACGTGATTCGAATTTCGCACCGCGACAAGATCGTTGTGTTTCTGCCGCTGTTTCACGTATTTACGTTCGTAGTCTGCGTCCTGGCGATTGTCAGCCACGGCACGCAGATGATTTTGATCGACTCGATTAAGCCATTTAAGCGCATCATTACCGCCATTTTGAAACATCGCGTCAATATTTTAGTCGGCGTGCCGCAAGTCTTCAATGCGCTGGTGAACGCCAAAATTCCCTGGTTTTTCCCGCTGATTAACCCGATCCGCGTCTGCGTCTCCGGCGGCGCTCCGCTTTCTGTGGAGGTGTTGCAGCGATTCCGGCAAAAGTTTCATATTCCGTTGCTGGAAGGCTATGGTTTATCGGAAACGACCGGCGGCATTTGCGTCAATCCTCTGCAAGGCGAGCAGAAACCATTATCAATCGGCCCGCCAATCAAGGGGGTTGAGGTCAAAGTCGTCGATGAAGACGATATCGAGCTTGGCGTCAATCAAGTCGGGGAACTTTTCATCAAATCGGATTCAGTCATGGTCGGGTATTATAATCAGCCGGAAGAAACCGCTGCCGTGCTGCAAGATGGCTGGCTGCGCACTGGCGATATGGCGAAAATCGACGCGGACGGCTATGTCTATATTGTTGACCGGAAAAAAGATATGCTGATTGTGCGCGGCATGAATGTCTATCCCCGCGAAGTGGAAGAAGTCATCGCCAGCCATCCGAAAGTGGCGGAATGCGCCGTTATCGGCGTGCCGGACAAACAGCGCGGCGAAGTGCCGAAAGCGATTCTGACGCTGAAGGATTCGATGAGCATAACCGAAACAGAACTGCGCAAGTTCTGCCATGAAAAAATCGCGATGTACAAAAACCCGAAATACTTCGAAATTCGGGAAAGTTTGCCGAAAACCGCAACGGGAAAAATTCGAAAAGATATTTTAAAACAGGAAGAACGCGGGAAGCGCTACGAAGAAGAAAATACACCGGTAGAAATGACAAAAGCCGGCGATGGGATTTGAACCTACGACCTGCTGATTACGAATCAGCTGCTCTACCCCTGAGCTACGCCGGCTTAAAAAACGAGAAATGCCGAGGCACAGAATCGAACTGTGGACACGAGGATTTTCAGTCCTCTGCTCTACCGACTGAGCTACCTCGGCAACGCCTTTCTCATTTGCTTGTGATGTTCATAGAATATAAACCCATCTTTTTTTGTCAAGCATTTTTTACGAGAAATTCGAGTTTTCTTGATCAGACATCTCCTCGCTGACCAAAATTCGCCATAGCACGCCCGTTCTGCCATTCAATGCGACTATTTGCTTGACAAGCCTCCACGCTGTATGAATAATAAAAAAGAATTCAGCCATCCCGCTCGTTGAGCGCGGTGCGTTCCCTTCGACAGGCTCACGGAACAGGAGAAAAGAATGCGCGTCTATTTGAAAGAAAAAATCGGCAACCCGGAGCTTTTTACTGGCCGGAAAGAGGATTTGGCGTTTTTCCAGAAATGGATTGCGGGCATCAAAAAGGAAATTTCTAAAAGCATGGCGATTCTTTCGCGCCGCAAAACCGGCAAAACCGCGCTGATGCAGCGCCTCTATAATCTGACCTTCGAGCAGAACGACGGCGTGATTCCGTTTTACTATGAAATGAAAGAAGGGCAGCGCTGGGCGGTGGATTTCTGCCGCGATTTTTATTTGACCTTCATCTGGCAATATCTCGCCTTCAAAACGCGGCGCGTCGAATATCTGAGCGTCCCAAGCGAAGATCGTTTGAGTTTTGCGGCAGCCAGCGCGACGGCCTCGACTATATAGCGAATGCAGCCACAGGCATGGCGCAACTCTTCGACGAAGCGAATATGGACACGATCTGGCTTGCCGTGCGCGATGCACCCTATCTGCTTGCCGCCAGCCGCAACGAACGCATCGTGCAGATGTTGGACGAATTCCAATATCTGAACAGCGAAATTTGCCGCGATCAGGCGTGTCAGCACCTGGTCTCGAATTTCGCCGGGGGCTACATGAGCACCGCCGAATACAAAAACGCGCCGCTGCTCGTCTCCGGCAGTTGGATCGGCTGGCTGCGCGACATGCTCCACACGTTGCTGCCGTCGCGCTTTCGGCAATACGAACTCGAAAACATTCCCGAAGACGAGGCGCTCGAAATGGTCTTCCGCTATTCACAGATTATGGACGTGCCGGTCGCGGAAGATGTCGCTTACGCATTAGCGAAAGCCAGCGAGGGCAATCCATTTTACATCAGCGCCCTGTTCGAATCGCCCTGCAAAGCCAAAGATTTCACGACGCAAGACGGCTTGCTCAAGACGCTGGAATATGAAACGCAGAACGAGCGCGGCCAGATTCGCAGCGTCTGGATGGAATATCTCTACAAAGTCTTTTACAAGGTCAACGAGGTCAACGCGAAAAATATGCTGCTCTATCTCTGCAAGCATCACGAGCGCGAAATTTCGCGGAAAGAACTCCTCGACGCGCTGCGCTTGCCGATGACCGAAAGCGAATTGGAGCAAAAACTGCGGGCGCTGCTGAAAAGCGATTTGATCGAACAGGGACGAAGCAATTTTTATTATCGCGGCGTGCAGGACAATATTTTCGATAAAGTTTTTCGCGGCATGTACGCCGACGACATTCAGGCGTTCGACCCGCAGGAAATCACGAACGAATACAAAGCGCTCTACGCGCAGGCCAAACAGGAATATCAGGCGCTGTTGGGGCGCTATAACCAGACTAAAGGCTTGTTTGCGGAATTTGCCATCATCAATCAACTCCGCCTGCGGGCGTTTCGCGAACCGGAGCGCTTTCGCGGCATGACGCGGAATCTGCCGGACGATTTTGCGTTCGTGGAATACGAATCGGTCTGGTCGTATAAAACTGCTCGCCCTGACAAAAACGACATTGCGATTGATCTGTTTGCCCGCGCCGGACAGGACGCCTATTCCATTATCGGTGAGGTCAAAAACCGCGACACAAAGGCGTTTTCTAAAGAAGAAACCGTTGAGTTCATCTGCAAGGCGCAAACGCTGCAAACGCTCGAACAGATTGGAAAAGCCGCGCTCTTCGTCTTTTCGCGGCACGGTTTCACCGCCGACGCCCTCGCGCTGTTTCAGGAACGCGGCATCGCATACAGCGACGACGAACGCTGGCTGGAAGGATGAATAGCGCTTCCCGACACCTGTTGTGCGATCTTCTCCGCCGCGCATGCCATGAACTCGCGTTCGATCAAGAACGGGAGGACGCGGTTTTGCGCAGTCTTGCCGCCTTGCAAACAGCCGATGAGCAGGAATGGCAACCTGCCATGCAAGCCGCGCTGAAAGCCATTGCGCCGGAGATGGCCTGGATGTTCGAGCTTCCGGCCATCGTAGAAGACGTGATTTCTTTTGGGCTGCGATTTGCGCATCTGAGCGAATACGCTGGCGCGGCCTACTTTTCCGTCCTGACGCGCGGCGGATTCGGCGCGACGCCGGAGCAGGCGCATCATCTGCATGCGTGGCTGCGGCGGCTGCTGGCAATGCACGAACGCTTCGCCCTGTCGCTGCTGAAAGGCTGGCGGTTTCTCGCGGATCGGCTGAGCGCGGATGAAAGAGACCTCTATCTTGAAGAGGCGCTGAATTGCTGCGAGTTTAACCCGCTGATGACGCAGCAATTGCTGGAGTGCCGGATGTCCAACAGCGAGGCGATCATGGCGCGGCTGCTGCGCGAATGCCGCCTCAGCGATATTGACGACGAAATCGAAACACTGCTCTTTGCGCTGACGGGCGAGCAGATCGCGGTCGCACCGTTGCGAGAGTTGCCGTCGCCGCTCGCGACCGAACGCCAGACGCGCCTGATCTGCCTGCATCGCGGCGTCTATCTGCCCGGAAGTGTCAGCGATTTCCCGACGCGAGCGCAAAACCGGCAATGGTATCTGCTGCAAACCGTGATCGCCGCCGGAGCGCTGACCTTCGACAGCTTTCCCCGCCTGCATGGGCATCCCGATTATCCCACCGCCGCGAAACTGGCCGGAACATCGCTGCTGCGCCAGAATCTCTTTCTGCTGCTCGAATACATTCGGGTTGTCGCGGCCATTCGAAACGCCTGGCCGGGCAGCCGCCGCCTGCTCGAATTCGGCTTGAATGCCGAAGCCGACCGCCATGCTGAAAAAATCGGAGACGTTGAGCGCCTGCTGCTCAGCGCCTTGCGGCAGATTATCGCCGCGCCGCTCGACAACGCGCCCACCGTTGAGATGGGTCGCTTGCTGACGCAGCAGGCTGTAACCTGCCGGAATATCTTCGAAACCGCTGAACTCGTTCAGCGATTCGACGCCGATGCGCTTGCCGCCGCCTGCCCGGAGATCGCGCAGCGAATGCTTCGTCCATTCGGCTTTCTGCCCGATTTCATGTATTACGCCGTTCTCAGCATTCCGCCGTCGGATGATCGGATTCGGGCGTTGCAGCACGCAATCTCACCGTCGCTGAGTCCAACGCATCTCTGGGCAGAAGTCGTCGAACTCCCCTCCACGCCGTTCATTCTTCCGGCACAGCCCGACGATCCTCAAGGAACACGCTACCTCTATCACGAATGGCATCAGGAACAGCGCCGTTACCTGCCGCGCCATTGTTCTGTGCATGAGCGCGAAATCCCATATCAAAAGCCCTATGCTGTCTCAACGGAAGTTCTGCTTGAAGGGGAGCGTATCCGGCGCATGTTCGAACTGCTCAAGCCGGAGGAAACGCACAAAGAGACGCGCCTGCCGGAAGGGGACGACATCAATCCGGATCGGCTGGTCGAATATGTGATTGCGTCGAAACACGAGCCTGCGCCGCCGATTCGGTTTTTCGAACGGCCACGCATCCGACGGCGCGACATGGCGGTCTTGCTGCTTTTAGACATCAGCGGCTCAACCGGCGAAATCGTTGCGCGGCAGAACACGCTTGATATTGAAAAACAATCCGCCGTGATTTTAGGGCAGGGCTTGGCGGCAGTGAGCGACCGTTTCGCGATCTGCGGGTTCAGCAGCAACGGACGCGAACGCTGCGAATTTCTTGTGTTCAAGGATTTTGCGGATGACTGGAATCAGGCGAGCCAGTCGCGAGTGTTGTCCGCAATGCCGATGAGCACGACCCGCATGGGCGCGGCGTTGCGCCACGCCGGGTATCGCTTGCAGCAGGAAACCGCGCGGCAGAAGTTGTTATTGATCATCACCGACGGCAAGCCATTAGACAAAGACTATAGCCCGGAAACCCGCTACGCACAGCATGACGTGCGGATGGCGTGCGTAGAAAACCGGCGGCATGGCGGCATCATCACGTTCTGCATTTCCACGCAGGAAAACAGCCGCAGCGACCTCGAATTGATGTTTCCTGAACGCAGGTTTGTGATCCTCAGTTCAATTCAGGAATTGCGGCGGCTGTTGCCGCGCTATTACATGAAATTGACGCGGTAATCATTTTACCACGAAACACACAAAATACACGAAAATTTATTTCTGTTTTTTCGCGGCTTTCGTATGTTTCGTGCTGTCGCATTAGACAGGAGCGCAAAAGCTTGCTTTTGCGCTCCTGTTTATCGTGTCAAAACTATTGACAGAATCTGATGCACACGAAAGCTTGTGTGTATGAATGCTTTGCCCATTATCCATACTGATCCGCATTTTGTGTTGACCAATCAGACGACGCTGGCGGTCTTTTTTCGACATGCCGGAATTGACGTTGCGCATGACGGTCAGGCCACGCTCATTCACAAACTCTGTGCCGCGTTCGCCAACATGCCATACGAAAATTTGACGAAAATCATCAAATCCGACGCCGTCATCAGCGCGGGGAGCGCGAAACGCCTGCCGGACGAGGTGATTCGCGATTATTTGCAGTATGGCACGGGCGGCACATGTTTTTCGCTGACCGCCGCGTTTATCGCCCTGTTCAACGCATGCGGCATCGAGGCGCATCCGATTCTCGCCGACCGGCATTACGGCGTCGAAACGCATTGCGCGCTTGTCTTTCCGCAAGAGGCCGGGCTGCTGCTGCTCGATCCCGGTTACCTGATTCATCAGCCGATTCCGCTGCCGACGCTCGCGCCGCAGACTGTCACGCATGGCTTCAACACACTTGAACTCGTGCCGCAGGACGCCGGGCAGAAAGTCGAACTCTTCACCGTCGTGAACAATAGCCGCAAATCGCGCCTGACGTATAAGGTCAATCCGGTGGACGGACCAACCTTCGGTCGCGCCTGGGAGCGGTCGTTCGCCTGGGAAATGATGACCTATCCCGTATTGACGAAACAGTGTCATGGCGTGCAGCAATATTTGCAGGGAAATCAGTTGCGGATTCGCGACAACACGCGCACCACGAAACACCAGTTGACGCCGGATCAGGAATACGACTTCATCAGCCGGACGCTCGGCATTCATCCGGCGATTATCAAACAAGCGTTTTCGATTGTGACGGGGAAATGATCACCTCGACAAGTAACACATAAAAAATAACGCCCGTTCCCTGAGCGTGTCGAAGGGAAGATGGGAACAATTCGTACCGCCGACGTCCCCGTCGGCATCTGGTCGCAAACGCCGACGGGGACGTCGGCGGTACGGCAAACCAGTAAAAATTCATGAATCAATGTACTGCGATGGGGAAAATATGTCACAATTAGTCGTGTTAGCCATCGGCGGCAATTCGTTAATCAAAGACCCCAGTCACATGACGGTCAAAGATCAATATCAGTCCGTGGTTGAGACCAGCCAGCATGTAGTCAAGCTGCTGACAATGGGCTATCGGTTAGTCATCACGCATGGCAATGGGCCTCAGGTGGGATTTATTTTACGGCGTTCCGAATTGGCGCGGGGCGAATTGCATCTCGTTCCGCTGGATTCCTGCGGGGCGGATACGCAAGGCGCGATTGGGTATCATATCCAAATGGCCTTGCACAATGCGATGCGCCAGCAAGGGGTGCAGGGGACAGTGGCGACGATTGTGACGCAGGTGCTTGTGGATCGCGCCGATCCGGCCTTTCAGCATCCGAGCAAACCCATCGGCTCATTTATGGATCAGGCGCAGGCCGAACAACATCGCCGCGAAGATGGCTGGGAGATTATGGAGGATGCCGGACGAGGCTACCGGCGGGTCGTGGCCTCGCCCCAACCGCAAGAGATTATTGAGTTTGACGCCATCAAGACGTTGCTTGAGCACCATATCATCGTCGTGGCGGCGGGCGGGGGCGGTATCCCTGTCATCCGCGACGCCGCCGGGAATTTAGTCGGCGTCGAAGCGGTGATTGATAAAGACTGCGCATCCAGCCTGTTGGCGCGCAAGCTCAATGCGGATTTATTGGTCATTTCGACGGGCGTGAAGCAAGTCTGCCTCAATTTTGGCACGCCGCAGCAACAATCTGTCGCCCGCATGACGGTCGCCGACGCCAGAACCTATATCCGGGACGGCCATTTTGCTCCCGGCAGTATGCTGCCGAAAATTCAAGCCCTGATCGAATTTGTTGCCGAGACCGGGAACGAAGGGCTGATAACGAATCCGGAAAATTTGGTGGCTGCCGTCGCCGGTCAGGCCGGCACGCGGATTGTGCCGTGAATTGTTGAACATGCTGTAGAACTTTTTAGGATCGCTTCAGAAACAGAGAGTCAGGCGCTCGGCATTCATCCCAGAATTATCAAACAAGCGTTTTTGATTGTGACGTGTAAATGATTGTTAGTATCTACGGGAATATCTGCAATGATTGATTTCAAAATAAAATCGTTAGAATTTAGTAGTGGTGATAATATTGAACTTGAAGAACATTCTCTATTATTGCTTGTAGGCCCAAACAATGGTGGAAAATCCACTGTTTTGAGGGATATTGAACATCATCTAATAAATCCTCAACACAATGAGCCAATAGCGATACAACAAGTTGTGACTGAAAAGGATGGCACTTTTGAGGAATTTCAAGAATGGCTTGCTACACATTTTCCTTTTATTGAAAGAAAGGAACTAACCAAATATTATACCAAGGGGCAAGCTATTACGAGTGCAAATCTCCGTAATATTTGGAATAATCCCAATCAAGCAATTCATTTTTTTTGTCATCGTTTAACGACTGAAGAACGCTTGCAAATAGTAAAACCGAAGCCTAAGATCAGAGTTTTTCAAGATAGTCTAAGTGAGTATATCCATGTATTACAAGCAGATGAAAACTTGTTAGAGACTATATCACAAGAAGTACGAGCAGCTTTTGATAAAGAATTACTCATCAATTGGGGTGGGGGAGGGCAAATTTGGTTTCATGTTGGCGATAAAATAGTGATTAGCGAAGGAAATGATAGAGTTTCATCAACGTATTTAAAAAAACTAAATAAACTGCCATTACTTGAAGAGGATGGAGATGGGATCAAAAGTTTTGTTGGATGTTTAATGGGAATCTACTGTGGCGCTCATAAAATACTGCTCATTGATGAGCCTGAGGCTTTTTTGCATCCTTCACAGGCGAGAAGACTTGGATATTTATTAGCGCAGAGCGCTGAAAAATTAAAAAGACAAGTTATTGTGGCGACACATAGCAGTGACATTATCAAAGGAGCGATTAACTCGTCTTACAAAATTGCTGTGTGTCGAATAGAAAGAAATAATCAATCCAATAATGCCTATTTGCTGAAAAGCGAACGATTAGAAGAATTCTGGTCAAAACCTTTGCTCCAATCAACAAGCGCTATTCATGGTATTTTCCATAAAGGCGCTGTGGTTTGTGAAGCGGATGCTGATTGTAGATTTTATGAGAGTATTTTAAATCGCCTTCAAAATAAAAACGTTTTAGATAAACCAGCAGATATTTACTTTGTAAGCGGAGGAGGAAAGGGAGAGCTGGCAACATTAGTTCGGTCTTACAAGGCATTGAATATTCCAACTGTAGCAATTGCTGATTTTGACTTGCTTCAAAAAGAAAGTGAATTAAAACAAGTTTTTGAAGCATTTGGTGCAGACTTTTCAGAAGTTCAGGCATCCTATAATTCTGCAAAATCCGCGTTAAATGATTTGCCAAGAATAAAGACGATTCCTGTTTTTGTGAATGAAATGGAAAGTATTCTTAATGAAATCTCTAACACAGGGGACATAACCAAAGTTCATAAGGAGAAAATATCGGATTTGTTGTCCGATTCTTCTAAATGGAGCGAAGCCAAAAAGTACGGGATTAATAAATTAGCTGGAGGCGCTTATAATAATTGCCTTGATGTTCTAAATAAATGTCAAAAGATTGGTCTATTTTTAGTACCGCAAGGAGAGCTAGAAAGTTGGTGGAGAGGAGGGGCAACCACAAAAAAACTATGGATACTGGACGCTCTTAAACAGATTCAAACAGAGCCTAATAACTTTGAAGAGGCGGAAAAATTTGTAATTGATATTTGTAGATTTTTGGGGATCGTTAAGAGAACTTGACCGGATACTTTTCTACCTAATAATGAAATACTAATGATGCGCTGTGGGCGACTTCGCAGAAAGCGCAGGAGTAAAATACAGTGGCGTTTTATGGCCACAAATGAAGGGTGGCGTTAGTAACGTAATACAATATTCGATTGAGAACTATCGATCATTTTGATAGAATTAAGCGAGTAGAATAGGGATTCAAGAAAAGAGAACGCTCAAGACGCCCCGCCGGGGCGCTCCTGTAAAATAAGGATGAATTTATGGCACACACACTTCCGCCGTTTCCGATGAAATATTATGTGGCGATTCTGTTCGCCACGCCCGACGCACTCGCAAAGGCGAAGCGCGAGTTGACCGCCGTCTGGGGCGAGATTGATTTCGAGGGACAAGATCACGTGTTCGATGTCAGCGAGTACTACGCGCCGGAAATGGGCAGCCCGCTCTACCGGCGTCTCGTTTCGTTCGCCGCGCTGCTGCCGCCGACCGAATTGGTCGGCATGAAACTCCGCTGCAACGACATCGAAGACGCTTTAGCGCTTGGCGGCAAGCGGATCGTCAACCTCGACGCGGGCTATTTGGATCACAACAAAATCGTGTTGGCCTCCGCGAAAGAAGCGGGGCAGAAAATCTATCTTGATCGCGGCATTTACGCCGATCTCGTTGGGCGCTACTCCAAAGGCAATTATCAGCCGTTCGACTGGACATTCCCGGATTTTCGCGATGGGCGCTATACGCAGGAAATTCTTGCTATGCGGCGCATCTACCTCGACCAGATGCGCGAGTGGCGCAAGACGCATCCGCTTCTACATACGCAAGGACAATCACATGCCGAATAATCGGAATCTGCTGATCGCGCTGCTTATCGTCGTCGTGTTTTTTTACTGGATGGCGCAATACATTTTCATGCCAACACTGCCAGTCTATGTCCGCACGAAAACCGACGACCTCGCGATGGTCGGCACGGTGTTGGCGATGTATGGCCTCTGGCAAGCATTTTTCCGGCTGCCGCTCGGCATCGTGTCCGATTGGCTCGGCTGGCGCAAGCCGTTTATTCTCGCCTGCATCGTGTTGTTAGGCGTCGGCTCGTGGCTGATGGGCGAGGCGGACGGCGTGACGCAAATTCTGATCGGAAGAATCTTGACCGGCGTGGCTGCGAGTGCGTGGGTCGTGTTGATTGTGACGTTTAACAGCCTGTTTCCGGCGAAAGAAGCCGTTCGCGCCACGCTGCTGCTGACAGTCGTGAATTCGTCCGGGCGCTTAGTCGGAACCGCGTCAACCGGCTTTTTAAATACATACGGCGGTTATCCGCTGGCGTTTTTTGCCTCAGTCGCCTGCGCAGTGATCGCATTCATCGCCATGTGTTTCGTAAAAGAAGTCCGCCGCCCGTCAACGCGCCCGACCGTCGCTAGCATTTTCAGCCTGCTTCTTCGACCGGACGTCCTCTGCCCCTCGTTGACGAATATGGTTCTTCAGCATGTCATCTGGGGCGCGGCCTTCAGTTTCATGCCGCTATTAGCAAAACAGGCGGGCGTCTCCGAAGTCATGCAAAGTATGTTGGTCAGCCTGAACCTGCTCATCAACATTTCCGGCACGCTTTTTGCCACAGCGCTGCTCAAGCGCGTCGGCCTGTTTCGCCTGCTTCTTGCCAGTATGACAACGCTTTCCGCTGGTTGCATTGTCGCGGCATTCAGCGCTTCGCTTGTTGGCATTCTGATTGCGCAGTGCTGTTTCGGGCTTGGCGCGGGCATCGGCTATCCGGTGTTAATGGGGTTGAGCATCCGCAAAGTCGGCGACGCTGAACGCGGGACAGCAATGGGGCTGCATCAGGCGATTTACGCGGTCGGCATGTTCAGCGGACCCTGGCTGAGCGGCCTGCTGGCAAACCGTTTCGGCCTGTCACCGATGTTCGCCGCCACAGGCGTGGCATGCCTTGTTTGCGGGCTGTTTGGAACATACAGAGTGAAACAAATATTTTCATGATGCACAATAATAATGCAGAGATGCCATGCTGCCGGGACGTCTCTACTTTCAAACGTATGACAAAACAACATGTGATCAAACTCATCAGCGCAATTTTGATTTGTGAAGCCTCTGGCATCATTGGTTCGCTTTTCACGGCACGCGCCATTCCGACATGGTACGCCACGCTGAATAAGCCGTCATTTAACCTGCCGAACTGGGTGTTTGCGCCGGTCTGGACAACGCTTTTTGTCATGATGGGCGTGGCCGCTTTTTTGGTCTGGAAAAAAGGGCTTGCGCATCTGGGCGTCAAATTCGCGCTCAGCATGTTTCTGCTTCAATTGTTGTTCAATTTTTTGTGGAGCGTGATGTTTTTCGGCCTGCGTTCGCCGTTGGCAGGGCTGATTGACATTGCCGCGCTTTGGGTGACATTAACCATCACGATCTGGCTCTTTTTCAAGCGTTCGACAGTCGCCGGGCTATTGCTCTTGCCGTATCTTGCGTGGGTCAGTTTCGCGTCAGTGTTAAATTTTGCGATCTGGCGATTAAATTGAACAGCGTCGCGCTGATGAAACAATGGTATAGAACGTGATGCTCAAAAAAAGCTGTCAGATACTCTCAACGTGTCTGACAGGTCTGCGCAATTCCGGAGAAAACCTCACAGGTCTCAAAGACCTGTGAGGTTTTTCTGCTTATCGCCTTCTCCAATTGTATTACCCGTTCAGGAGTGTAAACGCTTGCTTTTGCATTCCTGTTGGCTGAGCATGAATAATGTTATAAGAAAACGACGCCTGAAAAAAGAAGAAAGCCCCAGATCAAAAGCAGCAGCGCGACATTTAAGCCCAGGTGGATGCGGCGCAGCGTCGCGGAAACAGTTTGTCCGCGCTGACTGATGACGCCGCGATAGAGCGCCGCGCCGAGCAGCACTGTTATAATAGTGTGCAACAGTCCAGATGGAGCGTACAGATGAAGGGTATCAGCGACACACGCGCCAAACAGCAGGCGCGAAATCGCGTTCAGCCAGACGCCGCTGAACAGACCGGAGAGTACGCAAAAGGCCGATAACGCTAAAAGCGGCAGATAGGCCAGCGGCGGCAGCGGGCGAATGATTGACGCGGGCGTTTCAGCGTGATGGTTGGGGCGAAAGATCGCGGACAGCTTGAGGAATGAGGCAACCGTGCCGACGCCTGCCAGCGAAATCAGCAGCGACGCGACCGGCGCATGTTCTAAACTGTACCCGATCATTTTTTTGCTCACGAAGCCGTTGAACGGCGGAATGCCCGCGATGCTTCCCGCGCCGATAGCGAACGCGACGCTCAGAAGCGGCAGCGCGGGCGCAAGGCCGTTGAGCCGTTTCAGGCTGCGTTCGCCGGTCATGTAAATCACGCTGCCGACGCACAGGAACAACAGGCTTTTAAACGCGGCATGATGCACGACATGCGCATACGAGGCCGTCAGGCCGAGCGGCGTGCCGACGCCGAAACTTGCGACGATATAGCCCATCTGCGAAATGGAATGCCATGCTAATAACTTCTTGCAGTCGGCCTGCGCGAGCGCGAACACCGCGCCGACCACCGCCGTAATCGCGCCGAGGTACAGAAAGAGCGGCTGAAATGAACGCATTTCGAATGCCGACATAATCCGCCAGACCGCAAGAAACCCGATTTTGATCACCAAACCGGACAGCAGCGCAGACACCGGATGCGGCGCGTTGGCATGCGCGTCCGGCAGCCAGGCATGGAACGGCACGAACGCGGCTCTCATGCCGATCCCGACCATCAGCGCCGCCGCGCCGACTGCGAACGTTGAGGCGAGTTCAGGATGCGCGGCGCAATAGGCGGCGGTATCGAACAGGGAAAGCGTGCCGGTATGTTGATAGAAGATCAAAATGCCGAGCAGCAGAAAGACCATGCCGAGCGAACTCAGCAGCAGATATTGGAAACTGGCGAACACCGCGTCTCCCTTTTGCGCGTAGGCGATCAAGACATACGAGGCCAGCCCCGAAATCTCAAGGCAGACAAAGAGATTGAACAGGTCTGCCGCCAGCATCACGCCGACCATTCCGGCCACGCTGACGAGAAACAGAAAATAAAAGGTCGGATCGTAGGCGTTTTCCGCGAACGCAAACAGCAGAATCAGCAGCGACAGCGCGAAAATCACGGCGCACGTCAGCCAGGCCAGACCGTCGAACATCTGCTGAATGCCGACGAACGCTTCCCATCCGCCGACGACCGACATCACAGGCGGCGTCTGAGCGGGATAGAACGGTATCAGCAGCGCGAATGACACCAGCAGCGAAATTGCGCTGACCGCTTTGCAGCATCGCATTCGTGGAAATGTTTTTTCAAGCAGGCAGATTCCTGCGCCGAGCAGCGGCGCGATCATCAGCAAGACAACGGCATTATGATGGATCATGGCGGATTTGCCGTTCGATCTCGGCAATATCGAGGGAATGGTATTTTTGGTACATCTTATACACGAACGCCAGGGCTAAGGCGGTGGTGCAAATCCCGACGACGATGGCAGTCAGCATCAACGCCTGCGGAATCGGGTCAACGATCTCCGTGACGCCTTCGACGAGAATCGGCGCAGACCCGCCGGGCAATGAACCGAGATAGATAAAGGCCATGATCACGGCGCTGTTGATGATATTGAGCGCCATCACTTTTTTGATCACATTCCGTTTTGCCAACAATCCCCACACGCCCAACAGAAAAATAAGCAGAATCAATCCACCGGACAACATCATGTTATTGAGTTCCCGCAAGATGGTTATTCGTCCTGCAACAGATACAAACAGATCAACGTCATGCCTGCGCCGACTTTGAGGCCGATCATCATGTTCAACACGAAAATAAACCCGGCATTTGCCGTCTTTCCGGCATCGTTTGCGGGGAAAAAATTCAACAAAAAATACCCGCCGATTGCCAGTCCGATAAGGCCGAGCAGGAGAAACAGGAGAAAACCGAGCGTTTCTGTCAGGCTGAACGCTCGCGAGGGAAACAGATTCTTGACCTGATCCCTCCCCTGGCAGAGCGCCAAAAGAATAATCCCGGAGGCAAGCACGACACCGCCCTGAAATCCGCCGCCGGGGGAAAGATGACCGTAGGCGATGACGTAGCAGCCGAACAGCAGAATGAACGGCGCAAGCTTTCGGGCGGTCACTTCCAGAATGTCGGTTCGTTTCATGATTTTTTACCACGAAATACACGAAAGACTGCACGGCTTTTTCTGACATGTTCGGATGAATGACATTGAGTATTTTCGTGTGTTTCGTGGTATCTGCCTTTTATGATTTTTTCCCGATCAGCCAGACCACGCCCGATACCGCCAGCATCAACACGATGGTTTCGCCGAGCGTATCGAATGCGCGGTAGCCCAAATAAATAGCAGTGACGATGTTGATTGCGCCGGTGTCGGCGATGCTGTGTTGAAAAAAGTAATCAGCGACAGCGGAGGGCACGGCCTGAAACGCGATCACGCGAAACAAGATCGCTCCCAAGAGCAGCAGCGTCAGTCCGATAATTCCATGAGACCGCCATTTCATGAGATTTGAATAGCAGAGTTGTCAGACACGTTGAAGGCGTCTGACAACGTTCCCTGCCTCACGCATCATCGCGCCGGTCGGTTTTATAAATAATCCAGACAAAAATAAAGGTCGAAATCCCCGCGCCGACCGCCGCTTCGGTCAACGCCACGTCCGGCGCGTGGAGATAAAAGAAGAAGAGCGCGTTCAATAAGCTGAACACGGACAACAAAATCACGGCATTTAACAGGTCTTTCGCCTGAAGCGCGAAGACGCAGATGATGGCTTGCACGACCAACACGATCTCAGTCATCGGGCGATCCCTCCGAAATCGGCGGGCGCGGCTTGAATTTTCGCCAGGCGACAATCTCCTGATTCCAGGCGAAGCGAGCGACAATATACGATGACAAGGGGCTGGAAATCAGAAAAAAGATCATGATCGCCAGAATTTTGCCGGTAAGCGGGGAGAAGCCTTCGAACAACATCGCCGCAATAAAAATCGACACGATGGAGGTTGTGCCGCAGGTCGAAGACGCCTGAAGCCGCGTGTACACATCGGGAAAAAGCAACACGCCGAGATTGCCAATCACGCTGAAAATGACTCCAAGCAGCAAAAAGAGTTGCGCCAGCCAAAGCATCATATTTTAGAAGCAATGCAAGAGACGCAAGCGCATTCGATGGCATAACATTTGCAGCGTTTGCGCCTTTTGCGTTATATAATCGTTTTGCGAGGACGCAGCCCCGCGCTACCGTCGCCCGAAATAGCGGGTCATCGCTAACATGCCGACAAAGCCGAAAATCGCATAGACGAGCGCGACATCAAGATAAACTGCCAACTGTTCTTTGACCGCAAACAGAACAATCATCGCCAAGACTTGCGCCGACACAAGATTCAGCCCGATCATGCGATCAACCGCCGACGGCCCGATGACGATCCGGCTCATGCTGAAAACGGTCGTGAACAGGAAAAAATAGATCATGATGTCAAATGAGAGGATCATTACATGAACACCCGTTTTAATATTGTTTCGATATCCCCTTTAATCAAGTCGCCCGCGTATTTGGAATGCAGTGTTTTGGCGTCGAGCCAGTGGACAACCAAATGGTCGTCGTCAATATTCAGCGTCATCGTGCCGGGCGTCAAGGTGATGGCGTTCGCCAGGATGACCCGCGCCACGTCGGATGTCAGTGTGGTGCGAAAATGCACGATGCGCGGATTGATGTTGCCGCGAATGACATTCAGCAGCACTTCAAAACTGGCGATATACATTTTATACACGATCACCACGATAAACACAAGCAGCCAGTGGATGCGAGGGAGCAGAGAGCGCCGATGGGCTTCGTGATCGCCAATAAAAATGCTGTACGTCAGCAGGGCGATAAAGAGGCTGAAGCCGAAACCTGAGAACAGCGATGGCAGCGCAACTGTTCCGGTAAATAAGACCCATCCCGCCATTAAATAGAGCGTGGTCAGGGCAATCCTGGCAAGTTTCCATTTCGTTGAAACGTGCATGGCTTCTCCTACTCGCTTTCTTCCTGCCGCCGCAGCGCCTCCCAGATTTCATCTGCCGTCTGCGCCTTCAGCAGGAGTTCTTTGAACTGCGCCTGATGGAGAAAACGCGAGAGTTTACTCAACAGTTGCAAATGTTCGGTCGGTTTGCCTTTCGGCCCTAAAATCAAAAACAGCAGCGTCACCGGCTGTTTATCAATGGCGTTGAATTTAATGCCGTCCGGTTTTCGTCCGAATGCCATGACCGCGCGCTGCACGTGACTGACTAATTTATGCGGAATCGCGATGCCCTGCCCAATACCGGTTGAAACGACTTCTTCCTGCGCCATGAGTTCATCCGCCAGCCCTTTGATATTCGAAACGTTTCCGGTTTTCAACAGCAAATTCACTAACTCTTCGATGGCTTCCGCTTTTTTGGTCGCGTACATATCCAATTTGATGCAGCGGCGATCCAAAATCTCCGACAATTTCATGCTCATTCCTCCTCTTCTTCGTTGACCAGCCCTCGCGCGTAATCAATAGGTATCGTGAACAAAATCCCCGTGCCAGGTTCATCAAGATTGCCGCAGACTTTATCCAACAGCTTTTCCAATCTCGAAATCCGCTCTTCGTGCGTGACGACAGAAAAAATCGTTTTATTATACGGCTTATTCCCTTTCATGAACTCTTTGAACGCCGCAAACAGCGGCACTTCGTAGGTCAGAAAGCGCCCCATTCCTTCGGAATCGAGGATCGTTGCGCCTGCGATGCCCGCTTCGACATAGGCAACCAACACGTCATCCAGTAATTCTTCTTTATTCAGTACGAATACGACCAGTTTCATGATAACGCGACCGCCTCAATTCCGGGCAATAATGGTTTGCTGCGGCAGAAGCCCGCTTTGCAAAAAACATTTGAAGCGCCCAATTGTCATGGTCTTGCGATAAAAGATGCTCTCGTCGTGCCAAATGCCCTGGTCATCCAATGCGCCTTGCGCTCCGTTATGAAACGACTGGAACAATTCGAGACTGCGAGTTACGCCGAGACACCTCCGGTTCGGGCTCAATTTGACGCCGAATAAAAAGCTTTCCCGTTCGAATTCGTCGAGCAAATCGGGGGTGACGTGAATAGAAAAGAGATGGCGCGTCGTGGAATATTCGCCGTCGCAGCATTGCTCAAGATTAATATCTGCCATATTAAAATACATGCGCAACGTCTGGGAGTTGCTCTGTTCGATAAAATCAATAAACTCCGGCAGCAGCGTGGTTTTGCCATAACGCTGTTTTTTGGCAAAACTGGAATACATGGTCAACGTCGTATGCTTTTCCAATTGATATGAATAGTAGTTGTCCACGTATCTGATCCGCCACTGCTTCGTCACCCGAATCAGCGCGTTTTCAAGGTCGTCCCAGAGTTCTTTGCCGACAAAATACGCGCCGATGATGGACATGATGGATTGCACGGAGAATAAATCTTTCGGGTTGAAGATCGCGAAGATGCCAGTGATGACGATGCCCAAAAAGACGCCGAGAAATTTATTGAATTGGCTGGAAATCGGCTCATAGGCCGATTTTTGATGGCTGAGAATATCGTGAACGTATTCCTCGAACGGGTAAAATTTGAAGTGATGCGCCCCGACTTTTCGACTGTACGGATAAAGAACAATATGGCTTTCGACTGAATCGTACTGCTTCAATTCGTCAAGATGATTCATGTCCACATCATAAATATGCGGAATCTCGGCATTTTTGCTCAGATGAATGACATTCTCAAGCAACATCGCCAATGGCTTACGGTTTTTCGCAATGAACATATTGAGCGGCCTGCGCCAGTCGTTCCGGCGTGCCGACATCGAACCAGCAGCCCTGGTCATGCGGATACGCGAGAATGCGGCGCGTCGAAGCGGCGGACAGATAGACATCAATGATTGAAAACACCGACTGTTCAGGCATATAGCGGAAAATTTCCGGCGACATCACGTGAATGCCGCTGAACGAAAACGCCTGCCATGTTCCATCGTCAGGCGTCCGCGCCATTTTCCGCTCGCCGCGCCCCTGATGTTCCCAGCCGCATAACGCACCGGTCGAGTCAAACAATAATTTACGCGATGAGGGGCGATTCGTAACGCATAGCGTCGCAAGCACGTCGGGATGCGCACAATGATATTGATACAGCGCAAGCAGGTCAATATCGGACACGACATCAACATTATGCGCGAAAAAGGGCGCGCCATCGTCAAAAAACCAGGCCGCGTTCTTCAACCCGCCGCCGGTATCCAACAGCAGATCGCGTTCATCGGAGACGTGAATCATCACGCCGGATGCCTTGCGCTGCTTGACGAATTCAAAAATTTGATTAGCGAAATGATGCGCGTTGACGAGAATCTCCCGCACGCCTGCCAGTTCCAGACGGCGAATCACGATTTCCAGCAACGGCAACCCGTTGATTACGATCAGGGCTTTCGGGCAGGAATCGGTCAACGGGCGAAGCCGCGTCCCTAAACCTGCGGCAAAAATCATGGCGTTCATGCGTTTCTCAATTTATGTTTCTTTAGCGATAAATTGGTCGATTTTTTCTTTTAAGCGCTGGCATTTCTGATAAAAGTCATCGCGGGGGTCAAGACAGGCTAAAGCGCTGTCTAAAATCGGAATCCAGCGCGTCTGAGACTGCGGGAGTTGTTTGAAAAAGTCGTGCTGCGACCGTAAATACACGCCATAGACCTCAATGGCGGGCTTGATAATTTCCCCTTTGAATTTGCGAATTTTCTGCAAGGTCATCAAATAGCCGTTAGCAGATTCAGGAAAGCCGCGCCGCAATTTTTGAATGGCCTGTTCCAGCAAGCGCATATCGCGTGAGAGATTTTCGCCGACGATTTCTTCGGGAATTTCAACATCCAAATAGCGTTTATACGTCGCATCTGCGACAAGCATCAAATTTGCTGTCCGCACGAGTTCGAGGCTGGTAAGAATATCTTCATTGATGATTTGGACGTAATTCCGAAAATGCGCTTGCAAAACATCCTGATATTCTTCATAAATATCAATGTCATGTTCCCGGCAATATGCCTCAAACACGCGAAAATCTTTCTCCGCCTGCGCAATAATTTCCATGTCTTCCAGCAGCGCCTGATACAAATCAAGCAGATACAGGGAAAACATCTGCCCTAATGCCGCCGCCGTTTGCGCCATCTCGATTTCATCAGCCATATCAGGAATGATCACCTTTTCCGTCAGCGATTGACAAATTTCTTTCACCAATTCCACGCGCTGATCGATAACGGCACTATCGCGGGCAACCTTTTCGGCAAAAATAATCACGCCATGGATGTCATGATGCCCATGCATGTTGATATGCTCAGTCCAGCCGACGCATTCGTTTAACACGGCGGCGATGTGCATATTTCTCACGCGCTCGGCATAATAAGTGTCCAGCGTTTGCGAGATTTTTTTATAGACGCTGACCAGCACATGCTCATCGCTGCCATTCGGCCTGGGAGCGATGAAGTGCGTAAAATTCCATTCGACGCGCTCCTCGACGCTGGCAAACTCTTTGAGGCGAAACAGCGTGGAAATTGCTTCTGACGTGGAAGATAACGTTTTTTCGATGTAGTTGGCGCTGAAACGGCTTAATGAAAATTGAGGATTGAGCGTGTGGAGTTGCGTAAAATGGTCAAGCGTGGAAGAGACGGACACGGCAAGCGGCGCTAAATCGCCAAAGACATGACTGGCAACGCTTTTCGACTTCATGGCACGCTCCAATGCATTCTGTAGCGTGGCAACTTCTCCCAGGATTCTTCTTACAAATTGAGCGTCAGAATCATATCTCATGACCGTTCCGTCACCAGATAGCCTTTAGCGATTCCAGGGTATCAGCAATGCGTTGTTGATGATATTTTTCGAGCAACGCGCCGATATGGGGATACTGTTCGATGACGACTGCAAGATCATGCTTGGTAAATTTCAACGCTTGCACATCGGTAATGGCAATAATCGTCGCCGAGCGAGGTTCGTTCGTGAGCAACGCCTGTTCGCCAAAAAAATCGCCGTCTTGCAGCGTAGCAAGATGCAGGCGCTCCTGGTCCGCTTTAATCACGCTGACACCGCCCTCTTCTTCGACTAATGTGGTATAGACGCCAACCTGCCCGGACTTGATCACATACATTTCTTCTCCGTTGTCCCCTTCAGCAATAATCGTCGTGCCTTTGCGAAATGCGGCGGGCGTGAAATGTTCGGCGATTTTGGCGCGTTCGACCGGTTCAAGGTGACTGAACAGCGGCACGCGGGCTAACGTCGCATCCGTGTTTTTATGCTGATAATAGGCCAACAACAGCGATTCCGACAAGTCCGGCTCGCGTTTGATTAAAATGCTCAACGCGGTTCTCGGAATTTCCAGAATGCGGCTATCGTGTTCGATTCTGACGGAAATCGCAGGCTGTAGCGAGGAATCCAGCCCTTGACGCACTGGCGCAAATAAGAACATGCCCCCCCAGAATCCGCCAACAGTCATCTGCTGGAGCAAAGAATCCTCTCCTTCTTTGTCTTTGGTGTAAATATGCGCGCCCCCCTCAAGCAGAATAAACAACGATTCCGGTTCAGGGGCATCTTTGATAAAATATTCTTTCGCGTGAGCCATCTGAATTCGGCATTGTTTTTCAAGCCATTGCCGATTTTCCGGGGAGATTTGCGCTAATAACGGCACGGAACCGGCGTAACGTTCCAAATCGGGATAATCGTGCTGGACAGCCGTCAGGTCGATTTCTTCAACCTCGATTTCAGGCGTTTCTTCCTCGTCGGAAGGCGCTTCCTGAGTCGTATGCGCGTCCCGATACTTCTGCACCATCGGCTCCGCCACAACGCCGCGCTGAAAATACAAATCAGACAGCCGATCCCACGCTTCTTGCCGTTCCGGCTCAAGCCGAACGATAATTTTATTCACGGCAATCGCTTTGACCAAAAAACCATCGTTCGCATATTGAACGGCAGCAGCAGTATATTCTTGAATTGCGGATTTTTTGTCGCCGATTTTAGCGTACAAATCCCCTAATTTCAACCGAATATTGAGATTATTCGGCTCGCGCTGCAATTGTTCTTTATACGCGTCGATCTGTGTTTCTTCTTTGGTTTTCTTGGTTACCAGATGTTTGAAGTTGTTTAACATCACTCCACCCACCTTTCGTTTGCGAGTTTCTGCGTTGCCTGATAATAAGGGAGCGGCAGCCCCACACAGGATGCTGCCGCCTATTGATGTGTCCTATGCTTTTTTGAAAATGCCGCCTTTGACTCGTTTATCCCATTCGTACAAAATCGGCGTGGCGACAAACACCGAGGAATATGTGCCAATGACAACTCCGACCAGCAGCGCAAACGCGAAACTATTAATCACGCGACCTCCGGCGACGAACAAAATAATCAACACAAAAATCGTCGTCATGCCTGTCAAAATGGTACGGCTCCACGTCTGCTGCATACTCACGTTCAAGAGTTCGCCGATGTCCATTTTGGTCCGCAAATGCAGATTTTCGCGAATTCGGTCGAACACGACAATCGTATCATTAACCGAATAGCCGATGACGGTCAAGACCGCTGCGATGACAGGAAGTGTAATTTCGCGGTCTGTCAGCGATAACGCGCCAATCGTGACGAGCGAATCGTGAATTAACGCGATAATTGCAGCAAAGGCAAAATGATACTCGAAATAGACGCATGCTGCCAACACCGCGATAATGCCGATTGTAATCAGCACCGTCAAGGCGATATTCCAGGACGTCAGACCAATCATCAATACGGCGATGACCGCGACAGGAAGCGCAAATTTCGATTCGAACCGCCAGGAAATGTACAGTACCATTCCGGCGAACATGAACAGCATCGACAACTGAGCGCTGCGCCAGAGTTCGCTGCCGACTTGCGGCCCAATCTGCTCGACTTGTTCAACTTCGAAACTCTTTTCTCCGAACGCCGTTTGCAACGCCGTTCGAATTTTTCCACCCTCGTCTTCCCCATCCTGATCTTTCGCTAACGGAACACGAATCATGACCAGATTTTCTTCGCCAACGCGCTGAATCGACGCATCTGGGAATCCGACCTGCTCAACAGCGTTACGAACCGCGTCAACTTCCGGCATCTCGGAAAATCTGACCTGTACCAGCGTGCCGCCGACAAAATCAATTCCAAAGTCAATGCCGCCTCTCAAGGCAATTGACCCAAGCCCTAACACAAGCAACACGACCGACACCATAAACGCGGTCACACGGTTGCCGATAAAATCAAACGTAAATTTCGGTTTTTCCATCGTTTTTCAGTCTCCCTTCCGCCTAAATGCTTAACTTTTTCACTTTTCCGCTGAGCAGCAGCAGATCGAACATGACTTTCGTCACGATTAATGCCGTAAATAAGGTCGTGATGATGCCGAGGCTTAACGTGACCGCGAAGCCTTTGATGGGGCCTGTGCCGAATTGGAACAGAATCGCGCCGGAAAGCAGCGTCGTCAAGTTCGAGTCAATAATCGTCACGTGGGCGCGGGCAAAGCCGTTTTCGACGGCAGAGCGCAGCGTTTTCCCTTTGCGTAGCTCCTCTTTGATACGCTCGTAAATCAGAATATTCGAGTCCACCGCCATGCCAATCGTCAGCGCAATACCCGCCAGGCCCGGCATAGTCAACGTCGCATCCCAGTAGGCCAGCAGCGCCATCATGAAGACGAAGTTGAAGATCAGGGCAATATTGGCGATAATGCCGGAGAATTTATAGATGACAAGCATGAACGCGAATGTCATGATCGAGCCGATAATGATCGAGCGGATACCGGCGCGAATCGAATCTTCGCCAAGGCTGGGGCCGACGCTGACGTTTTGCAGGATTTTCATCGGCGCGGGCAGCGCTCCGGCTCGCAAAACAATCGCAAGATCGGTCGCTTCTTCTAACGAGAAATTTCCGGTAATTTGACCATCATTCGTGATTTTCGACCGGATCACCGGGGCAGATTGCACGACATTATCCAATACAATCGCCAACTGCGTCCCGATATTCGCTTCCGTGAGCGTTCCGAACAACTTCGCGCCTTCGCGGTCGAATTCGAAACTGACCGCCGACATCCCCATTTCATCTTTGGAGACGCGGGCGTCTTTCAAATTCGCGCCAGTCACTTTCGCTTCTTTTTCTAATAAATAGAACGCTTTGGGCGTATCGGAGGCAGGAAGTGTCGGATCAGCTTGTGTTTCAGCCACGCCCGGCAAAATGATCGCGCCTTCTGGCGCTTTGCCGTTGTACCGTTTTAACAGGGCTTCTTCTGTCGCGGCCATGTCTTTGACTAATTGGAAACGCAACTCCGCTGTGACATTGATCAACTCGATAGCGCGTTGCAGATCTTTCACGCCGGGCAGCTCGACAATGATCCGGTCTTTGCCCTGGCGCTGAATAATCGGCTCGGCCACGCCATATTGATCAATACGGTTGCGAATCGTCAACAGCGCTTGTTTAATGGCGTTTTCTTTCCAATATTCAATCACGCCGCCTTGGAGGCGTACAGAAAACGCATTGTTTACGATGCCGCTTTTTTCTTCGAAATTCGAGAGTTCCTTCTTCACATACGCCAAAATTTTTTCGGCATCTTCCGGCGTTGCGGCTGTCATTTTCAACGTATCCGGCATTTCGACGGCAATGGAACTCGCTTTTAAACGCTCTTTTTTGAATTCCTGTGTCAGCACGTCTTTTGTGCGAACCAACTCATTTTCAACAACTTTATCCGCCTCGACTTGCAAAATCAGATGCAGACCGCCCTGTAAGTCTAACCCAAGGTTAATCGACTTATCAACTGGAAATAAATACCAGATCGAGAACGCGGTTAACATAACAATTAACGGAATCTTCCATTGTAAATCGCCTTTAAACATTGCCTGCTCCTATTCTTCAGATGCGCTTGTTTCGCCCGTTTGCACGCTCGCAATCGCGCTGCGCGACAGTTTGATCTTCACCTGGTTTGCGATTTTTAGTTGAATGGTTTTTTCATCAAGACTCTCTATCGTGCCATACATTCCGCCAGTGGTGATAATCTGGTCGCCTCGTTTCACATTTTGAAGCATCTGTTGGTGCTGCTGCTGTTTCTTTTGCTGCGGACGAATCAACAGAAAATAGAAAATCACAAAAATCAGAATAAGCGGCATAAATGACATAATGCCCTGCGTTAATCCACCGGGCTGAGCGGCGCCTGCGCCATCTCCCGTTTGCCCCAACAACAACTGCGCTGTTTTCAATAATTCGATCAACTCCGTGCCTCCTTACTGATTCATGGCCTCCTCTGAAAGATAGAACCACTCCCCTATTTTTCAGCAGTGACGACCCTCGTTATGTTACTCTTCTTCACTATACTCCTGCGTGAACGCTGCTTGAAAATCATGAAACGTTGTCTCTGCAATAGCGTTTCGAATGCGACTCATTAAGTCAAGATAAAAATGTAAATTATGAATCGTATTCAACATCGAAGAGAGAATCTCTTTCGACAGAAACAAATGCCGCAAATACGCCCGGCTGAAATTGCGGCAGGTATAGCATCCGCATGCCTCGTCTATCGGGCGCGGATCATCGCGATACTGCGCCTGCTTGATCGACAATTGGCCGCGCCGCGTAAATAACGCGCCGTTGCGGGCGTTGCGCGTCGGCAGCACGCAATCGAACATGTCCACTCCCATCGCCACGCCGCGCACGAGATCAAGCGGCGTGCCGACGCCCATCAAGTAGCGCGGCGCATCCTGCGGCAGCAAGGGCGCGGTCTGCGCTAACACCTCAAACATCAGTGGTTTCGGCTCGCCGACGCTCAGGCCGCCAATCGCATACCCATCGAATCCGATCTCCGCTAATTGCTCCACGCTCTGCTTGCGCAAATCGGCATACATCCCGCCCTGCACAATCCCAAAAAGCAACTGTCCCTGATTGACAAGGCGTTCCGGCGTCTGCTTCGCCTCGACATGACACCGCTTGCAGCGCTCCGCCCATGCCATGCTCAATGTCATGGATTTCGCCGCATAGCCGCGTTCTGCGGGATATGGCGTGCATTCGTCGAAGCACATCATGATGTCCGAGCCAAGCGCCTGCTGGATTTCAATCGAGATTTCCGGCGACAACGTATGCAGCGAGCCGTCAAGATGGGAGCGAAACGTCACGCCCTCATCGGTAATCTTGCGCAGATCGCCGAGGCTGTACACCTGGAACCCGCCGCTATCGGTCAAAATCGGTCGATCCCACGCCATAAACTTGTGCAGGCCGCCGAGTTGGCGCACCAACTCATGCCCCGGACGCAGGTAGAGATGATAGGTGTTGCCTAAAATAATTTTGGCGTCAATCTCTTTCAGCATCGTCGGCAGCATCGCCTTGACCGTGCCTGCCGTGCCGACCGGCATAAAAATCGGCGTCGGCACGTCGCCATGCGCTGTCGTCAATGTTCCTAATCGCGCATGTGAGCGCGGATCGGGCTGTGTTACGCGAAACGTCGTCATATTGCAGCTACTTAACTTGCCACCACGAAACACACGACATCTCGTGTATTTCGCGTGTTTCGTAATTCATGACATCATAATATTTTCAATAAGACCGCAATGACCCGCCAGGGCTGCGCGTTTTCAGGAAGAAACGCATCCGCGTTGAAGTCATCGAAAAAGACTAATGGAAGAAAACAACCAGATTGTTCAACGA
>CAZMEO010000002.1:32369-35180 GCA_964565315.1 uncultured Candidatus Moduliflexus sp.
GCGTTGAAGTCATCGAAAAAGACTAATGGAAGAAAACAACCAGATTGTTCAACGAGTACGATAAATTCATCGAACGTCAACGCGAGTTTGCGATTCTTCAACACAAGATAGGATGCTTCTTGCCGACACGCGATGCTGAACACACATTCTTCCGTAAAGGTATTATTTTCAGGATCAATCTCGCCGTGCCGAAGGTATGAGGTCGTGATCGCGCACTCTCCGCGAGTTTCCGTCCAGATGTCCTTGACGTTATGATTCACGAAATCGTCAATCAGGCCGATCTCGACAAGATAGAGACCGCCGGGACGCAACGCCTTCGCCGCTGTTTTCAAATGGGCAATAACCCGCTGTTTATCAGTCAAATAGGTCAGCGAATCGAACAAATTCACGGCAAGATCGCATGGGCGGGGCAGCGCGACCTCTGTCATATCGGCATGAAAGATCGAAAGTTCCAACGATTCGTTCCACCCTCTTCGCGCAGCGTATCGGCACATTTCCTCGTTAATATCCACGCCGTAGGCATGGTAGCCGCGCCGAGCGAATTCAACCGTAAAAAAGCCTGTGCCGCAGGCAAATTCCACGATAGATTCTACCGGAATATCGGTGTACATCTCCGCGCAATGTTCGATGAAATCTACGGTTGTTTGCGCGTTGCGAAATTGGAATGCCGTGTCGTAAATCGCCGGAAGCGAGACAAATTCCATCTGAATTCTCCCATGAAAGTAAGAATTCACCGGAAATAAAGACGGGAGGCTTTTGTCAAGAATTTTCTCGATGCGCCTGTTCTTTTGGGAAAGGCTATTACGCGCTCAATGGCATGAGGGAATTTTCCCTCATGCCGCGCTCTGCGTGGCATGCCGACAACGTACCGCTCTGCGGGACGCGGAGCGCCCCGTGCATTCCACCCAGAGCGCGGAACAAGAACTGAACAGACATGGAAGTTGAGGAGTTACGCCCCAAGAATCTGCTCGATCTGCTCCAATTCGGCGGCGCTGAAATCTAAGTGGTTCAGCATGGCGATATTTTCGTCAAGCTGGCTGACGCGGCTCGCGCCAATCAGCACGGAGGTCACGCGCCCGCCGCGCAGCACCCAGGCTAATGCCATCTGCGCTAAACTTTGCCCGCGCTGCTGCGCCATGTCATTCAACTTGCGTACTTTCTCCAATTTTTCAGCGGTCAGATATTCCGGTTTCAGGAATGTTCCGGGTGTGCCGGCGCGGGAATCCGATGGAATGCCGCTCAGATATTTATCCGTCAACATTCCTTGCGCCAACGGCGAAAAGGCGATGCTGCCGACGCCTGCGTTCTCTAACACGTCGAGCAGTTCCGCTTCGATCCAGCGTTCGAACATCGAATATTTCGGCTGATGAATCAGGCAGGGCGTGCCGAGGCTGTTTAATGCCGCAAGCGCCGCTTTCGTCTGCGCGGCGTTATAGTTTGAAATGCCAACGTACAGGGCTTTGCCTTGACGCACAATCAGATCAAGCGCCGCCATCGTTTCTTCGACCGGCGTGTCCGGGTCTGGACGGTGCGAATAAAAAATATCCACGTAGTCCAATCCCATCCGTTTCAGGCTCTGATCCAGGCTGGCGACAAGATATTTTTTGGATCCCCAATCGCCGTAAGGCCCAGGCCACATGTAATATCCAGCCTTGCTTGAGATGATCATTTCATCGCGATAGGGCGCGAAATCGTCGCGCAGCAGTCGCCCGAACGTTTCTTCTGCCGAGCCGGGCGGCGGGCCGTAATTGTTGGCAAGGTCAAAATGCGTGATGCCGAGGTCAAAGGCGCGGCGAAGCATGGCACGGCAATTTTCATAGCGGTCAACGCCGCCGAAATTATGCCAGAGTCCTAATGAAATCGCCGGAAGTTTGATTCCGCTTTTGCCGCAGCGGTGATATTTCATTGTTGCATAGCGCTCCTGAGATGCAATATACTCCATGATGCGTGCTTCTGTCGTGTGTTCGGCTCGGCAAACGTCTTGCGCAAACCGATCTCCCGACACAATCTCCTCTTGCTGTGAATGTCATAACTGAGGTAAAAAAATGCGACCTGACCCAGGCAAACGCTTATTCCGAGCGTTCTTCTTTCCCATACTGTTGAACAATACGTTGAAATTCCTCAGATTCGCGGACAACTTTCATCGCGTTCCAGATGTCTTCGGCTAATTTCGGCGATTGTTCAATTCGCTGGCGCGACAGCATCAAATAATAGTCGCGCGTGATCAACGGAATCGGCAGCTTTTCGATCCTGCTCAATTCATCGGTATGCGCTGCCAACGCCGCATCGCCCGACAATTCCAGGAGAGCGGCAGCGTCGAACATCCCCGAATTCAGCCATTTCAAAGCGACATACGAGTTTTTGACTTCTTCGACGGGGATTCCCATCTTGCTCAAATCGTCGATCACCGAGTAGCCTCGAATGACCGCGATTTTTTTCGGCGGCGGCGCAAAGGCGTTGCCATCCCAACGGAGCGCGGATCCGGTCGGCACGTACAGCATATACGACATCGTATAAATTCTTCGGCTGGCATCCACCGCGTCGGCTTGCATCGGATACGCGCCGAATGCTAAGCGTTCCGGCTTAAAACTCGCGCTGAACACGCCATCCACCGTCCCTTTCTGCAACTCAATAAAGCATCGCTTCCACGGAAGGCGCTTGAATTCGAAAAAAATCTGCAATCGCTGCGCGACCAATTGCAGCAATTCGATTGACAGCCCCGGCGTCTGCGCATTCACCGTTTCATTTTCTCCGACTTCATACGGAAAATTATCCACATCCTGAAACACGAATACCAGCTTGACCGGTTCT
>CAZMEO010000002.1:35280-37989 GCA_964565315.1 uncultured Candidatus Moduliflexus sp.
CAACATAAGGCCGCGCAGTTCATGCGTCAAGACAAAAAAATGCCAGACAGCGACAAATGCTTCTCCGATCTATCATCCGTCTCCCTGATTCATTGCGGCATTTTCCTGTCATAACACACCTCAGAATACTTGACAAAATCCCTATATTGTCGCGAGAGAAGATGCCATGTCATTCAAAAAAACCGAGGCAATCGTGATTAAAACGATGAATCTGCGGGAAGCGGATAAAATTATCACGTTCTTTTCCCGCGATTTCGGCAAAATTCAGGGGATCGCTCGCGGCATTCGCAAAATTCATTCTAAATACAGCGGCAAATTGGCATTGTTCACGCGCCTGAATGTGATTTTTTTCCAAAAAGTCGAATCACTTCAGACAGGCGACCAGCATTCGCTGCTGAATATTACGCAGGCGGATGTCGTGGAGGTGTTTCCCGAATTACAGGCGGATTTCAATAAATTGATCGGCGCGTCGTATATCGCCGAATTTCTTAATCGCGTCTTCGAGCCGCATGACGATTCGCAGCCGCAGGTTTATCCGCTTGTCTGCAAAACGCTGCGAGCGATGGCGGAAGCGCAGCAGATTCGCCCGATTCTCCCGGCGTTCGAACTGAAACTGCTGACGCATCTTGGATATGCGCCGGAATTGAACCGCTGCACGAATTGCCGCACATCCCGCGCAAAACTCCTCGAATCGCCGTCGGTGGCGCAACAATCGCCCGGCTTCAGTTTTGCGACCGGCGGCTTTCTCTGTCCTTCATGCCGACCGCTGAAAAAAGAGGCCGTAGAAGTGACGTATCAGGCGCTTGATCTGCTTCACGCCTTATTGGAAACTGACATTTCGCAAGTTGAACATCTCGCGTTCCCCACTCCGATTCATCAGGAAATCAAGCACATTCTGACGAATTATCTGCAATTCCATTTAGGTCTTACCCTGAAAACCGATACGTTCGTCCAGAAACTCCGTTCCGCCGCCTTTCCTCAGTAAGCAGGACTGCTCAGCCTATCAATAAAACCGGCGATTGATGGCTCGGCGACCGGCGGCGTCTTTTGAGAACTCACTCTCCCGGCGCTCCGCACATATTTGCAGACGTTTTTTTGCTTCTCCTCTTGACTTCTCGGCAGCCAGCAACATGTCATTGCATAGAGTGCCAATTGCATTAAAAATGTGTCAAAGCTATGTGAAGGATCGTATAACATTGCGTGCATGAGTATTGTCAGCAATATCAACCACAGGCAAGCAAACTGCTTGCCGATACGCATCAAGCAAAGGAGTGTGCGCGTATGTTCTTTCATAAAATAATTGCCGCGTCTATGCTGCTGGCGTTATGCGCAGGTTTCGCATCGGCAGAAGACGCTCAAGTAAAGATGGTGCAGGTCAAAGAAGCGCCAGTGCGGCAATCTGCGAATTTTTTGGGGAAAATCCTGAAAACGCTGCCGTATGGCGAAACGGTCACTGTGCTTGAACAAAAAGAAAGCTGGCTGCGAGTGTCGTTCGGCGACCCCGCCGTTGAGGGGTGGATGCATGCATCTGCCCTGAATAAAAAGGCGGTCACCCTGAAAACGGAAAGCGGCCAGGTGTCGCTCACGCCTTCGAGCGGCGCCGCGCCGGTGGATGACGTGGTGTTGGCTGGCAAGGGATTCAGCGACATGGAAGAAGAATTCAAAACAGGCCATGCTGCCGCAAATTTCGCAGTCGTTGACCGGATGGAGTTGGTCGTGGTTTCTCAGAAACAGATGCAGAAATTCGTGGAAGACGGCAAGTTACAGCCTGAAGGAGGGACGCAGCCATGACATCATTCGAAAAATCCATCAGAATCGGCGCGATGGCGTTGATGCTCGCATTCATCGCAGTGGGATGCAGTTCGATCAGCGTGACGGACGTGCTGGATATGGCGTCGACGGCGCAAAACCTGGAAAAAGGCTTCGAGGATATTTCGCCGGAAGAAGAATATTATATCGGGCGTGCTGTCGCGGCGATGATTGCCGGACAATATGCCGTGTATGACAACGCTGCCGCCAACGCCTATGTCAATACGTTAGGCCAAACCCTGGCGCAGGCGTCCGACCGCCCGCAAACCTACGGCGGTTATCATTTCCAGATTTTGGATTCCGAGGAAATCAACGCCTTTGCCGCGCCCGGCGGATTTATTTTTATTACGCGCGGCATGTTGAAATGCGCGAAGCATGAAGGCGCGTTAGCTGCCGTGTTGGCGCACGAAATCGGACATGTGCAGGAAAAACACGGGTTGCAGTCAATCCAGAAATCGCGCATCACGTCGGCCTTGACCGACCTTGCGCTGAAAGGCGCTCAATACAAAGCCGGGGAAGCGTCGTTCATTCTCTCGTCAAGTTTAGCAATCTTCGAAGGCTCAATCAACGACATCGTGACAACAATGGTCACGAACGGCTATTCCAGAGCCTTCGAAAAAGAGGCGGATCAGGCGGCGGCGACGATTTTGCAGCGTATTGGCTATGACCCTAACAGTTTGGTGGAAATGCTGCAAGTCATGCAAACGCTGCTGAAACCGGACGGCAAAGATTTCGCGAAAACGCATCCGTCGCCGGAAAGCCGCATGGCGGAATTGGAAAAGACCATCGGCGCGTATCAGCCGGTGCAAGCCTCTCCGGTCACGCAAAAACGCTTCAATGCGGCATTGAAAAAAATTTAAACACATATTGCATTATTCACGAGGATTGAACCCAACCCTG
>CAZMEO010000003.1:0-26047 GCA_964565315.1 uncultured Candidatus Moduliflexus sp.
CGTCGCGCTCGCGTTTGTTCGGGTCTGGGCAGGTGGCAAGCACTTGATACATCCGCTCGATCTGATCGTAATATTCTTGAAACATAGAGGCTCCTTTGTTTTGTGATGTTTGGTAGCGCTGGATTGCGTCCCCGCAATTTGCTCTCAGTGATGACATTCCGACAACATTCCTTTCCGCGTTGCCGCGCCTCCGAAAAAATGTCAATCATTTTCTCCGTCGCCTTACGTCACCCCCCGACACGGAAATTTCTCTTGACAAATCCGCGTTCAATGGCAATTCTTTGAGCAAAAAACAGACATCGAAATGTTTCGCATTCAACCTTAGCCAAACGCCGCAAGATTTGTCAGCGCTGCTCGCCGAATTGTAGAAGCTGATCGCGGCAGCGCCGTTGCCGGATGATGCGAAAGAAGAGATGGCGCATGAGGTGAAAACCGCCGAAATTCAGGCAAAAAAGGCACAGCCCGACAAAAAGAAAATGGCGGATGCGCTCGATAACGCGAACGCGATTTTGACGAAAATCAGCGAAACCGTGCCGCAGGCCGTCGCTATCGGTCAATTGCTCGGCAAAGCGATTGAGTATGTTGCTCAGTTTCTATAAGAAATAAAATAACGACTTCTGTACCGACGGACAGCCGGTACGTAAATTAAGAAAGGAACACACGATGAAAAAATCTCTGGGATTGCTGTTATTCTTGTTGTTACCAAGCATAGCCTTTGCGCAGACAATCGAGCAAGTCCGCCCGTTTTCGATCTGGGGCGAATTTTTCTGGCATTTCGCCGCGATTGACGGCAATATAGAATTTTCCGATGATGACCTGCTGGGAGCGGACATTGATTTGGATGGGACGTTCGGCCTTGATAACACAAACGGCCTCTGGTTCAAAGCCGGTGTGCTGGCCTACGAACGGCATGAGTTTGTGTTGGATTATCGGACGTACAACTTCGAAAACAACGGGACAACCGTCTCAAGCGACATCAGTTTCGGCGGGATTACCGTACCGGTCAGCGTGTTGATGGATACGTCGTTAGATTACCAGATGTTCGGCGCGTTTTACGGCTATCGCCTGCTGAATCTGCCGGTCGGCTATCTGTCCGTGCGTCCCGGCTTTGAGATCATCAGCTATGAAGTCGGCGCGAATGCTGATCTCATTGACTACGAATACCTTGATGAACAGATCAAAGGCGACCTGACGCTGCCGTTCGTGTGGCTCTTCGGGGAAGGCTACCTCACGCCGATGCTTTCCGCTGTCGGCGAATTCAGCGGCGGCCTGCTGGATGAGCGCGCGGGCTGGTGGGCGTTTGGCGGGCTGAAATTGACGCCGCATCGCAATTTTTCAGCGCAAGCAGGATATTCGTATCTCTGGTTTCAAGACGAAAGCCACGAAGACTGGAATTTCGACCTCGCGCTCTCCGGCGTCCTCGTCGGCGCTGAAGTGCGGTGGTAACAATCCGTTCTCTGAACGGGCAAAAGCAAGCGTTTGCGTTCTCGCCTGATTACGGCAGGCGGCGGATGGCAATCATCGTCGTATCGTCGAATTGCCGGGCGTCTGCCGTATAACTTCGCACATCTGCGTTGATCTTGTCCAGCAAGTCGCGAGCAGGCATGTCGGCAAGGCGGCGCAGCAAATCGAGCAATCGTTCTCGCGTAAAATAATTTCCCATGCTGTCACGCGCATCCGTCACGCCGTCGGTAAAGGCAAAAATCGTGTCTCCTGGCGCAAGCGTCGTCTGCCGCACCTCGAACGTGCTGTCCGAAAATGCGCCGATCACCGGCCCGGTCGGTTCGAGTTCGTCCCGAATGCCATTGGCGTTGAGGATGACCGGCGCGGGATGGCCGCTGTTGACATACGCCAATTTCCCGGAAAACGGATTCAGCATCCCGATAAAGAGCGACGCAAACATGGTCGTCTGGGCGTGATTCTTCAAAATATAGTGGTTGGTCGATTCCAACACGCTCCGCACTGACGAGGCGCTGTCGGCGCTATATTCCACAAACGCCCGGAGCAGCGTGCGAATCAGCACCATCACCAACGCCGCGCCGACGCCTTTATCGCAGACATCGGCGATCACAAATCCCAACCGCTGATGATCATTCAATGGGAAGATGTCGTAAAAATCGCCGGAAATCTCCTGCGCGGGCTGCAAGCTGACGGCGATTTCCCAGCCCGGAATCGTCGGAATGTTTGCAGGGAGAAACGTCGTTTGAATCTGCCGCCCGATATACAGTTCCTCTTCCATGCGCAGCAATTCCTTCCGCCGCTCTAACAACAGGCGGTTGCTCAGCACGAGCGACGCTAACGAGGCCATCGCTTCCGCCGCCTGCTGCATGTAATCGGTAAACGGGATGACTTCGCCGGTTTCGGAATCCTGCGCGTTCAGCAGTTGCAGCACGCCGAAGACCTCGCCGTCATAATCTTTCAGCGGCACGGTGAGCATGGACATCGAACGATAGCCGCTGGCGGCGTCAAAGGCTTTCGCGCCGGAAAAATCGAATTCGTTGACATGGTAAATATCGGGAATGTTGATCGACTGCCCGGATAACACGCTTGAGGTCGCGACATTTTCATAGTTAGGCTCGCCGGTTCTCGCATCATGCAGCACAAGCGGGGCGGGCATGGTCTCTTTGGCGGCGCTCTGGTTCAACGCAATGCCTAACGAATCGTTCAGCATAATCGCAAAGTTCAACAGATCGCCGTTGCGCAGATATAACGTGCCGCCGTCGGCATTACAGACGGCTTTGGTTTCTCGCAGAATTCGTTCTGACAAACGGTCGAAATTCTTGATTTTCGAGAGCGCGATGCCGACCGGCAGGATGATTTGCGTCAGATCGTCGGCCAATTTCTGCAACACGGCAAGCTGCTTGCGGCTGGAAGCGACATCCGCCTGCATCCGCTGGTGCTGAAGCGTTCGCGCAAGACGATGTTTCCATAAACTCGGGCTATACACGTCATAAATCAACAGATCGGCTACACCGTATCGAAGACAGGCTTCGGCGCGGGAAAGTTCGCTGGACGAGGCCAACACGCAGATTGGGACTTCCTGAATCATGCCGTTTGCTTCCCACTGCTCCAGCAAGTCTTCTACCGGAATGTCCGGCACATGTAACGAGACAAGCACCATATCGAAAATCGGATTGACGAATAAGCGAGAGAGCGCCTGCTCGCCTGTGGCAGTCGTCATCACCAGATAGCCTGCGGACTTCAGAAGTTCAAGCAAAGGAGTAGCTGCCGAGGGGCATGAGCCAACTAATAAGAGACGCACCGCAGGTCTTTCTCCGCGAATGCTCTCTTTGTTGATGACGCACGAAATGCGATTCCGGCCATCTTCACGCTCGTAGCGGAGATCGTCGAGCGAGGTCATGGTGAGAAAAATGCCTAATCCGCCGGGATTGCGATGTTCCAACGGCGTGTCGAAATCTTCGACAATCACATGCTGGCGGGGATCGAAAGGGTGTCCCTGATCTTCTAAAATGACATGAACGCTGGCGATCTCTTCTTTGATCGTGATCCAGATGAGTTTTTCACATTCCAGTCCGGCATAGCCATATTCAATCGTATTGGTGAGAATCTCGTCCACGCCTAATTGCAGGCGATACGCGGCTTTGCTGCTGAGGCCGGCGTTTAGCGCCGAGGTCAAAATAAACTCGCGCACCTGGCCTAAAAAATCGAACGATGCTGGCACAAGCAAGGTATCCATGATGCTCATAATAAAAAGACGATGAAAAAAATAATTCGGTCATGCCGCTCGTTGAGCTTGTCGATACGAGCGGCGCGTTCCCTTCGACAAGCTCAGGGATCGGCGTCAGACCTCCGAATGCTGCAAGGCTTCGGCTCTGGCGGAGGTAATCAGCGGCTCAATCACATCGTCGAGATTTCCTTCCAGCACGGAACTCAGGGCATACAGCGTCAAATTGATGCGGTGATCCGTGACGCGGCTTTGCGGAAAATTATAGGTGCGGATGCGCTCGCTGCGGTCGCCGCTGCCGACCTGACTTCTGCGGTCTTTGGCGATGGCTTGCTGCTGTTCGGCGATGGCGCGATCTAACAAGCGCGACCGGAGAATTTTTAACGCCTTCGCCTTGTTTTTATGCTGCGATTTTTCATCCTGACACTGGACGACGAGGCCGGTCGGAATGTGTGTCACGCGGATCGCGGAATCGGTGGTATTCACGCTCTGTCCGCCGGGACCAGACGAGCGGAACACGTCAACCCGCACCTCTTCAGGATCAAGCTGCACATCCACTTCTTCAGCTTCCGGCAGCACCGCGACCGTGACGGCGGAGGTGTGAATACGCCCGCTCGCTTCCGTGACTGGCACGCGCTGCACGCGATGCACGCCGCTTTCGAATTTCAGGCGGCTATACACGTCTTTGCCCTCGATCATGGCGATGATTTCTTTGAATCCGCCGATGCCGAGCGCGTTCTGGCTCATGATTTCGACTTTCCAGCGCCGCCGTTCAGCGTAGCGCGAATACATGCGGAACAAGTCTCCGGCAAAGAGCGCCGCTTCGTCGCCGCCCGTTCCGGCGCGAATTTCCAGCACGATATTTTTCGCGTCGTTCGGGTCTTTCGGAATCAGCAGGTTTTTCAATTCCTGCTCGACCGCTTCCAGACGCGGCGCTAACTCATCAACTTCCATTTTTGCGAGTTCCACCATTTCTGCGTCTTTTTCAGTGTTGACTAATTCTTTCGCATCCGCAAGCTGCTGGGCGACTTCCTTGAATTCGCGATATTTCGCCACAATATCCGCCAATTCCGCATGCGCTTTGGCATATTCTCTGAATTTTTCCTGCTGGCTGATAATGCTCGAATCGCTGAGTTTTTGTGTCAAATCATCATATTTTTCTTCTAATGCCGCTAATTTTTCGAACATAGGGTCTCCATGTTTGTCTCTGTTTTCCGACAGTCTGAAAAAAAAGAATTTTCCATTTATTCCCTTGTAATTCGAGCAGACCATGAAATCAAGAAAAATTGTTTGACTTCTCTGTTTTTGTCTCATAACGCGGTTTCAAATTAGAGAATTCGATGAAACGCTATTGACAATAAAGAAGGAGTATCACCTCGTGAATAATTTAAAAACAACGATTTTCAACTTATTTAAACCGAAAAATATCACAAGTCCTTCATATCCCACCCCAACCAAAACGCAGGAACTTCCGACGAAATTATTGCGAGGGACGGATGTGTTTCCCTATATTGATTTTCATATTCCAGATTTGCAGCCGATCAAAGTCTCGTTAGATTTTGGCAAAGACGAAAAAGCATTCGAACAATTTTTCCGTTATCTCAAAAAAAGAACTGCGCCGTCGCTTCTGAGCCCTTCCCTGCGGCAGGAAAACGCGCGTGAGATGCTCGAAACACATTATGCTGCGGATATTCCGGCCATTCAGCAGGCTGCCGAAAAGATTCTTCAGCATCACTTCCTGCTCTTCGCGCTTCATCCGCTTCAAACGGATTTTCCCATCCAATGGAACGCTAACTATGAAACCGGCGTGATGGACGTCTGGAAAACCGGGCGGCGCTACTCGGCCTCTGAATTAACGGACGACAACGCCAACGACATTTATCCGATCTGGGAACTGAACCGGCATCAACATTTGTTAGATTTTGGCAAAGCCTACTGGCTGGACGGACAGGAAGAATACGCCGCCGAATTTGCGCAGCAGATGACTACCTGGATCGAGCAAAATCCGTATCCGTTAAGCATCAACTGGGCTGCGCCGGAAGAAATCGCGCTGCGCGGCCTCTTCTGGTTGTTCGGCTATCAATTTTTCTTAGATTCCGAGGCATTCGACGAACAATTTTTCTGCCGATTTTATCAGGTCTTGTTATATCACGGCCACGCCGTTGATGATTCGCTGCACAAATCCGGCGCATCCGGCGAAGGCGTTGTTTCTCTCGTGGCGCGGGCGGCGTTTCTCTATCTTGCCGGAACCATGCTCCCGGAATATCGGTACAGTAAAGCGTGGAGCGCTCGCGGCTGGGATATTCTGCAATGGAAAACGCCGCTCCTGACGGCGGAACAATTGCTCAGCAATTCGATTGCGGGGCTGATTTCCATTGCCGAACTCTATTGTTTCGTGCTGATGGTGCGCAAAAATAACCGCTATCTGATTTCGCCGCCGGTCATGGAAGGCGTGACGAAATTAATTGAATCGTTGTCGCAATTTTTAAAGCCTGACGGCACGATCTGCCGCTTTGGGGCAGAGCCTCAACAACAACTGCTTCCCGGCATGTTCGGACAGTCGCATGATATGCGTTATCTGTTCGTCATGGCGGCCATTATCCTGAAAAACGCCAAATTTGCCGCCATCGGCAAGACGTTTCCCGTGTCCTTATTCTGGCTGTTAGGCGAAGAAGGCCGTCAGGAATTCGAGGCGCTGCCGCCCGCGCCGCCGTCTCAGCCATCATGCGTGCTGCCCGGCGGCTCGTATGCCGTGATGCGCACCGGCTGGGGGGCTGAAAGCAGTTATTGCATCATCTCGACGCGTTTCCATGAGACTGCATCGTCCGAGCCTGGCAGAAAACATTCCGATTTATTCAGTTTCGAATTAGCGGCGAACGGGCAGCAATATTTAGTCGATTCCGGCGCGTATTCATTTCACGAACATGATAAATGGAATCGCTATTTTTCCGGGCTTCAGGCGCATAACACGGTCACGGTTGACCAGACGTCGCATATCGTGCCGACCAAAAAAATTGAGAGCATCCTTGATCTCTGGATCACGACTCCGATATTTGATCTGTTCAGCGGCACGCATACCGGATTCGAAGAATTATCGCAGCCCATCAAACATCGCCGGACGATCTTTTTTTACAAACCGAGTTATTGGATTGTCTGCGATTTGTTCACCGGCGAAGGGAAGCATTTTTTCGATCAATTTTTTCATTTTGCCCCGTTTCGCTTGAATGTGGACTTCACGAACAAATGCGTCAACATCTCGCCCGAAGCGCAGCGGCATTTCACGCTGATGCCGTTCAATCCGAAGGAATTGGACGTGGCGATTCTGACTGGCGGAGAATCGCCGGATTCCGGCTGGATCAGCGACGGCTACCGCACGCAGATCGAAGCGCCGGTCATTCGCTACGGCAAGCAGACATTAGCCCCGGCAGCGTTCCATACGTTTCTGCATGCGTATTCCCGCGACACGCCGATCCGGTTCGTCGGGCGTCATCTTCAGGCGCAATATCAGGGGCAGCCGATGCTGTCGCATGAAGTATCGGCGTTGGAAATCTCTTCCGAAAATGGCACGGATTATTTCATCCTGACGCATCAGCCCACGCCAGAGCCGATTCATCTCGAACACCTGATGTTTCGCGGCAAATGCTGCTTTTTGAAACTTCAGAACGACGCCATCCGGGAAATTATTCTGGTCGATGCTGATTTGCTGGTCATGCACAACCGCACGTTATTCCAGTCTCCGACGCGCGTCGAGTGCCTGACGCTTGCGTTCGACGGAGACAACGTCACGGCAAGCTCGACCGGCAATGCCACGTTTTCGATGCAATTTCCGAACATTGCTGAAGTGCTGGTCAATCATCGCAAAACGCATATTCGCCGCGAAGGAGATATGGTGATCGTCTCGACCGCTCGCGTGTGACAGGCAACGCTTGCGCAAGTCCGTTACTTTCGCAAGGTTTGCGGAATCGCGACAAATTTTCTTGACTCTTTCTGAGACGCATCGTATGGTGAGACCCATGACGACACAGGCACATCGAACCCCTTATTGCTGGCTGATTCTTGTGGCAGTGAGCGTGCTGCACGGCGCCATGTTTCCGGCGTCGGGACAGGCCGAACTCTATAAGTATGTCAAAAACGGCATCGTGCATTACAGCAACGTGCCGCCGGGCAATCAGAGTTACACCGTGATCGGCAAAGCGTCAACGCCTGCGGTTGAGGTGTCTGCGCCCACCAGGCGCATCGTGCGCGAGATTGCGCCATCGCGGTCGCGCTCATCGTCGTCATCTGTGCCGTATCTCGATTTAATTCAGCAGATCGCGAAGTCCTACGATTTGAACCCGGAATTAGTCAAGGCGGTCATTAAAATCGAATCGAATTTCAACGCCAAAGCGGTGTCGCCGAAAGGCGCAAAAGGCTTGATGCAGCTCATGCCTGCGACCGCAAAACGGTTCGGCGTGACGGATGTGTTCGATCCGGAAGACAATATTCGCGGCGGCGTCAAATATTTAGCGTTTTTATTCGATGAATTCGGCGAGCAGAATTTAGACCTTGTTCTCGCCGGATATAACGCCGGAGAAAACGCGGTGCATAAATACGGCAAAGAAATTCCGCCGTACAAAGAAACGCAGCAGTATGTCAAAAAAGTCAAGGCGGTGTTCTTAGCGCGGTCGCGCTATCGCACCACCCGCGTCACCTCGATTTACAAATACGTCAACAAAGATGGCGTGGTGGCCTTTACCAATATTCCTCGCGCCAACTGACATGAGCGAATCGCGCATCCCAATCCTGACGATTGTCGGCAAATCCGGCAGCGGCAAAACGACGCTGATCGAAAAGCTGATCCCGGAACTGCGTCGGCGCGGCTATCGCGTCGGCACGATCAAACATCATCTGCATGACTTCGAGATTGACCGCGAAGGCAAAGACAGTTGGCGTCATGCGCGGGCGGGCGCGTCAACCGTGGTGGTCGCGTCGCCGCATCGATTGGCAATGATGGAGGCCGAGCCGTCCGATATTTCCTTAGAAGGCTTGCGGGAGCGCTTATTTCAACACGTTGATTTGATTATTGCGGAAGGATATAAAACCGGACATCAGCCGAAAATCGAAGTGTTTCGGCGGGAAGTGCATGACGCGCCCTTATTTGACAGCCAATCTCCTGATTTGCTCGCGACGGTCACCGATAGCGACGTTGACACGGGTGTGCCGATCTTTGGGCTGGAAGATGTGGCGGAATTAACGGAGTTTATTCTGCGCGAACTCTCTTTAGCGCGAGAAGAGGCATAAACACCCACGCTTTTCGGCGTTATTTACCGTTCTTGATCCAATATTCCAAGCAGGATGGAAAAAATATCGTGGAGGTCTTCTGGAAAGCGAAAGGTGTGAATATCTTTCAACAGTTGCTTCTGTGTTCTTTCTAAGACCGCAAAGCGCCAGACTTCGCCAATCGTAATTGCTCCGTATAATTGCGACGGCTGCGAAGGTTCTTCATATAAATCCATCGCAATCATTTCTGCGGCTAACTGGTTGAATCCTCGCTCTAAATCGCCTTTTTTGGCTTCAATCACAATCAGTTCTTGCGACGAGCGGAACAGATAGTCAATGCTTCCGCTTAATCGCTCATTGATCTCGATGGGATATTCGATATTCAACGTCGCATTGATGCGCTGAATGACGGCATGCAAAACGGGCGCAATCATCACTTCCCGTTTTGCGGTTTCTGAGTTGATTGAAATTTTCGGAATGAGCGCATAATACGTTGCGCGGATCTGGTCGAGGATGTCCTGGCTTATCGAGGGCTGTTGAGGAAACAGAATGGATTGAGTAACATACGAGTAGCCTAATGCCGCGACGATTTCTTCTGTCGGATTGCCCAACTCAAAGTAATCGCTGAAGGTATATTTTTTCCCTTCTTTGAAGATTTTCCTCACAGCCTCATTCATCTTATTCGAATTCCCACCGATGCGCCGGGCGATAGATGCCGATGTCCTTGATCAGCGACATCACTTCGAAGGAATAGGCGCGTGTCTGGTAATCGAACGGCGTACCATCCTCCAGATGCACGGCCACGTCTAAAAAATACTTTCCTTCCGTCAAATCGAGATGATCCACGCAGAATTTGACTTTGCCGTCGCCTTCGATTCGGGGAATATGGATTTTCTCGATATTCGTATTCGTGCCGTAGCAAAAGGTTTCATCATCGCGGAAAATACCGATGCCGAAAACGGGGTCATAGACCGGGCGAAAGGCTTTGTAATCAATCTCAATCGTCATTTTGTCGCCGGTTTTAAAGAGATAGGTCGGGTGCGGCGATCCGTTATAAAATTCCACCTGATTGATTTCGACTTCCCGCGATCCCCAGCGGCGCTTCCGGCTTGATTCCTGCGCCTGTTCCGGGTGTTCATGCTCTTCGAGCAAGTTGGCGCGCTGCTGGTCGGCCACATGCTCCAAATACATCTGCATGACAGATTGCACGTCGCCGTAGGCTTTCATTTGACCGTGATCCATCCAGAGCACGCGGTCGCAATAGCGCTCTAACGCGCTCAAATCATGCGTGACTAACACGATGGTCTTCCCGTCTGCTTTAAACGTATTGAGTTTATTCTGGCATTTGCGCTGGAAACTGGCGTCGCCGACGGCAAGAATTTCATCAATCAGCAGAATATCGGGATCAACGGTGGCAGCGATAGAAAAGGCTAAGCGCATATACATGCCGGACGAATACGTTTTAACCGGATTATCAATAAAATCTTCCAATTCGGAAAAGTGGATAATATCGTCGATCCGTTCCTGAATTTGCTTGCGGGACAGCCCTAAGATAATCCCATTGACATAGATGTTTTCTCGTCCGGTGAATTCGGGATGAAATCCCGCGCCTAACTCAATCAGCGCGGAAATGCGGCCATTCGTGCTGACATGCCCTGATGTCGGGCGATGAATGCCCGCGAGGAGTTTCAGCAAAGTGCTTTTGCCTGAGCCGTTACTGCCGATCATGCCAAGCGTCGTGCCTTTCGGCACGTCGAATGAGACTCCCCGGAGCGCCCAGAACTGACGTTCTTCCTCAGACACCCGCTGCCGTCTTAACGTATTGATTAACGCCGATTTCAGCGTGGTGGACTGCCGATAGCGTTTTTTCAGGCGAAACGCTTTGGACACATTCTCAACTTTAATTGCATGCACAGTCGTTAAACCTCCTCTGCAAATGTTCCGCGATAATGATCGAAGATCGCGACTCCCAAAATATACACGCAGATGGCGATGAATGCGGTGAGTGAAAGCTGGCGAAAATTCGGCATCCGGCCATAAAAGAAAATATCCTGATAGGCAAAAATCAATGGAGCGACCGGATTCAAACTCACCGTGAAACGGAAGCGTTCGGGAATCTGCGTCAGTGGATAGATAATTGGCGTGACAAAAAACCAGAGGGTCAGGAAGTTGCCTAAGACATGTTGAATATCGCGATAATGGACGCACAAGGCAGACACAATCAATCCCACTCCAAGCGACAACGCCAATTGAATGCCGAAGACGATGGGCAGCGTCAGCAGCGACCATCCGACCGGCAATCGAAATAAGACGACGAAAATTAACAAAATCGGCAAGCTCAACAAGAAATTCAGGCCGCTTGCCAGCACAGAGACGCAGGGCAGCACTTCAGCGGGAAACAGGATTTTCTTGATCAAATTTCCGCCCGCAAGAATCGAACCAGAGCTGTCGAGCAAGGCAGAAGAAAACCACATCCAGGGGAGAAGGCCGCTGATGAGAAAGACCACGTAGCTTTCCATGTCGAACCGCAGATACACGGAAAAGACGAGCGCATACACCGACATCAACAGCAGCGGATTCAGAAACGACCACAAAAAGCCTAACATCGAGCCACGATATCGCGCTTTCAATTCGCGCAACGTTAAATTCCAGATCAGCCCGCGATACCGATAGAGTTCTTTGACCTGCTCAACAATCACATTATTCCTCTCTGTGCGCCAATTCTTACACTCTGTAACGAGTGGACGCAAATTTTTCATTTTTGATGAATGCTATTCTATCGAAACAAAAGAAAACAACTCAATTATGTAGAAACTGGCATGGCGGATTTTGTCAAGCATTTTCTTGAGCGTGCTCTTGACAGCCATGCTGCTCCGGTGAATTTCAGGACGCCGCCCGCCGATCTTCGGCGCACTCCTACACGACTACTCCACTGAGTCAGTAATTTTTGATGGTACTTCGTACCGCCGACGTCCTCGTCGGCCTCTCGTTGAAACGCCGACGAGGACGTCGGCGGTACGGCGCGCTGCTAAAAATTATTGGCTCAGTGTACTACTCGAACAATGCCCTACAATTTTCCTAAATAGCGCTGAAACGTCTCGCGGTCAACGCAATTGTCATGCGCTTCTTCCGGCGAAATCAGCCCTTGTTTCAACAGGTCAACAATTGCCTGATCCATCGTCTGCATTCCTTCGCGCCGCCCGGTTTGGATGATGGACGGAATTTGAAACGTCTTTCCTTCGCGAATAAGGTGGGCGAGCGCCGGGACGCCGACTAAAATTTCGACCGCCGCCACGCGCCCGCTGCCGTCGCTGCGTTTTACAAGCTGCTGAGCAATTGCGCCGCTGAGAGATTCCGACAACTGAGTGCGCACCTGCGCCTGCTGGTTGGGCGGAAAGACATCAATAATGCGATCAATCGCTTTGGCGGCGCTGCCGGTGTGGAGCGTGGCAAAAACGAGATGGCCGGTTTCGGCGGCGGTGATGGCAAGCGACATCGTTTCTAAATCGCGCATTTCGCCGATCATAATGACATCCGGGTCTTCCCGAAATGCGGAACGAAGCGCGCTCGCAAACGTGGCGCAGTGTGCGCCGACCTCGCGCTGATTGATCATGCAGAGATTGTTCGCATGCAGAAATTCCAACGGGTCTTCGATGGTAATGATATGAGCTTTGCGATGCCGATTCATGTAATCAATCATGGACGCCAATGTCGTGGATTTTCCGCTGCCGGTCGGTCCGGTGACAAGCACTAAGCCGCGTGACAGGCGGGTAAATTCCGTGACCGCTCGCGGCAGGCGCAATTCTTCCAGCGGCGTGATCCGCTGCGGAATAATACGAAAGGCTGCGCCGATGCCCCGCGCCTGACAAAAGACATTCACGCGAAAGCGCCCGACGTTCGGAATCTGATACGCAAAATCAAGATCATGCTGCTCGCTGAATTTCGCGAATTGCGCCTCGGTCATCAACATGCACAGCATTTCCCGCGCCTCGTCGTCCGAGATGGGAAGCATCCCCGCCATTTTCTCCAATTCCCCATGAATCCGACAGACTGGTGGCGTGCCTCCAATAATATGCAGATCGGATGCGCCTGCGTCAACCGTTTGCTTCAGCAAAAGATCAAGGTTGGTCATCGTCTGTGCCGCCACTCCTCAGAAGACATCATGCAAGGAACGAAAACACCTCTTCGATTGAGGTCTGCCCAGTGCAGAGCAGATTGACCGCTTTGTGTTTAAATGAGTGAACGCCCTGTGCCTCTGCCATTCGCCAGATGTCACGCAGCGGCGTCCCTGCGCGAAGCGCTTCTTGCAGCCAGGCATCCATGCGCAAGATTTCGAAGAGGATCACCTGATTGGCGTAACCGGTCATCTGACATTCCGCGCAGCCGACCGGCGCGTAAATGGTTGGCGCGGCGTCTTCCTGACGCCATTGTGCGGAGATGCGTTTCGTCTGTTCGGATTCATCGGGACGCTTGCACGCTTCGCATAACAGACGCACGGAGTGCTGGGCGACAAGCGCTCGCAGCCGCGCCGCAAGAATGGAGGGCTTAACCTGACAATCGAGCAGATACGCCAGCATGTCGAATGTGGTCGGCAGTTCGAGCAGCCCGAAGACGAAGGCATGGCCTGCGGTTTCCAGGCACTGCGCCATCACCACGTCATGTTCGATATGATCTGCCAGCAGCACGTCAACATCTTGCGGACGCAGGAGATTCAGCCACATCGCCAATTGCTGCTGCGCGGGATTGGCGATGTTCGCGATGACCGATCCTTCAATCGTTGTCGTCAAGGAAGACAGGGGAAACGACGCCGGTTTTTCCACAACAGCATCATGCGAAAGCTGCGAGTATTTTCCGCCGATATAGCGAATGTGGTAACACTCTTCGGCGCGGTATTCGGAGGTGGCTTCAAGGATGACGGTTTTTTTCCGTTCACGCGGATACGCATTCAGCAGCGCAAAGCCGGTTCGCAGCATCTCGGCTGCCGACGAGCCTCCAATCAGCACGGCGCCGGTTTTCCAGTTCGGAAAATCGCGCTCTAAAGCAAAGATCGCCTCCAATTCCTGTTCCTGCATGGCGGGCGAGGTTTCATGGCGCACCTGTTCCCAGAGGTTGTGCGTCGGTTTGTTCATCACATTCACCAACACCGTTTCTCCGGCTTCAGTCGGCAGGATGGACATTGCCAGCGCGATGGGCGCAGTGTCTTCCCCTTCTTGCGCCGCGCCGCTTTCCTGATAGACAAATTCCCGATACTGCGTGTGCCGCGCGCTGGACACTTCAAGCCCGGCACTGATTTTCAGGCGGAACAACAGAATGGAAAACCATTCGTGGCTAAGCCGCATGACTTCCCGCAGATGGCCGTTGACGCGATAGCTGACGTGACAGGTTTCTTTGCCGGGCTGGAAATGAATGCGCGAGACACCGTGCTGGAACGCATTCAGAAAAATGAGATCCATCAGCACCTGACCGGAGGGGTCGTTCAGGACTTTTTGCATATCATCTTCCTCGAACCACCAAGACGTGAATTGCGGCGGAAGTTCCTGCCCCTTGTCGGGTTCCTCCGACGAGCCATAAATTTCGTCAATGGCAAGCAAAATATCGGACGTGCGCCCTAACGAGATTTTGACGCCGCATTTCGTGATCTGTTCGATGTCTTTGATGATGGTCGTATTCAGCGGATCATCCACGACGACGGTCAACTCATGTTCGATTTTGAGAATCGGGATGACATGGTAGCGGCGCGCAAGATTTTCAGGAAGCAGTTTCGCGACATCCGTATCGACCTGATCTTTGCGAATATTGACATACGGCAGATTCAATTGCTCTGCCAGCGCCCAGCGAATATCATCATCCGACACGACGCCCAATTGCACCAGCACTTCTCCGAGACGTTTGCCCGATTGTTTCTGCAATTCTAAGGCATGTTCAATGTCTTTCTGACTGACTAATTCCACATCCAGCAAAATAGAACCAATCGTTCTGTTTTGTTTCATACAGTTCTCCCTTTCATCACGCTTGGACTGACTGGTGACATTCATAAATACGCCGCGTCTCTGGTGGGCAAGCGCCTCTCAGAGGCACATCATCGAAATTTACACGTTTGAGCCTAAAAATTCGGCCATTCGGAAATACGGCCAGAACATCGCCGCCGCGACAAAGGCAGTCAAAAATCCGAGAATCACGATTAAAATCGGTTGCAGCGAGGAGGCAAGCGCATTGATATTGCGATCAATTTCCTCGTCGTATAACTCGGCCACTTTGAACAGCATGAGGTCTAATTTTCCGGCTTCTTCGCCAATCGCCAGCATATCCACCACGACATCGGGAAAAACTTCCGCTTCGCGCAACGGCTGCTCGATGCGCCCGCCGCGTTCGACATGATGAATGATGCGATCCACGGCTTCGCGCACGACGACATTTTCCGACGTGTCTTTCACGACATCGAGCGCTTGCAGCATCGGCACGCCGCCGCGCAGCAGCGTCCCGAAATTGCGCGAAAAGCGCGACACATACAATTTCGTGAATAATGGGCCGAGAATCGGAATTTTGAGTTTGTTGCGATCAAAAAAGACTTCATTCCCTTTGCTATGCGCATAGGAGAAGAAAAAGAGCACGCTGCCGCCGATCAGCAGCAGCCACATCCAAAACATGCGCGGATCGCCAACTGCTAACAGCAATTGCGTCGGCCAGGGGAGGTCAATATTCTGCTGCGCGTATAAATCGCCGAACATCGGGACAATGACGGCGATCAGCAGCATCACGACAAAGACGCCGACTCCTAACGTAATCATGGGATAATACAACGCATCCCGCACTTTTTGCCGGATCAATTCTTCTTTCTCCATCACATCCGCCACAATTTTGAGCGATTCATCCAACGCCCCGCCCTTTTCCGCCACTTTGGTCATGTTAATGAAAAACGGCGAAAAAATGCTGGGAAATTTTTCCAGCGCCGTCGAAAATGAGCGGCCTTGCTCGATGTCCTGAGACAATTGCAGAATCACAGCCTGCAATTTCTCATGACTGGTACGCTGATGGAGAATCTGGAGACACTTCAACAGCGGAATGCCGACGTCGACAAGCGTGGAAAGCTGACGGCAAAAGATCGTGACGGCATTTACGCCGATAGCGCGTAATTTGAGCGAAAACTTCGCCGCGTCCGGCGAAGAAACAGGCGGTTCTTGCTGGGGTTGCTGAGGGGCTGATGACGCTTGAAATGCTTGTGGTTCTCCGTTCATACTTGCTGGCCTCCGTTATCAGGCAGGAAGCGGTTACAGGATGACGCGCAGCGTCTCCTCGACCGTTGTCTCGCCATGTTTGATTTTTTTGATTCCGCTGGCTTTCAACGTGTTCATTCCTTGAAAAATCGCCGTTTCTTTCAGTTCCGCAACCGGGACGTTCTTCACGATACATTCACGCAAGCGTTCGTCTAATTTCATCACTTCGAAAATCCCGGTTCGTCCGCTATACCCGGAATGGAAGCATTTATCGCACCCTTTGCCGCGCATGAACGGCTGATCCGGCTCGATGTCGAGAATGCGCAGCAGCCTCCTATCCGGTTGATAGCGTTCCTGACAATGTGGACATATCTTCCGCACTAATCGTTGCGCGATGACGCCGATCAATGAACTGGCAATCCAGAACGATTGCACGCCGAGATACGACAGCGTGGCAATCGCGCCCGCCGCGTCTTGCGTGTGCAGCGTGCTGAACAACTGCTGCCCGGTCAGCGCGGCTCTGATGGCGACGGCGGCGGTTTCCGGATCGCGGATTTCGCCCACCATCAGCGTGTTCGGGTCTTGCCGCAGAATGGCGCGCAACCCGGCGGCAAAGGTCAGGCCGGTTTTCGCATCGACTTCAACCTGCGTAATGCCCGGCAATTGATATTCTACTGGCTCTTCAATCGTCATGATGCTTTTGGTAAGAATATTGATTTCATTCAGCGCGGCATACAGCGTCGTGGTTTTGCCGCTGCCGACCGGGCCGGTCACTAACATCATGCCATAGGGCATGGCAATGAATTCTTCCACCATCCGTAGTTCTTCTGGCTCGAATCCCAACTGTTTCAAGCCGGTCAAGACGCGGCGTTCATTCAGCAGGCGAATCACCAGCCGCTCCCCTGTTTTGGTCGGCAGCGTGCTGATGCGCATATAATTCTCCACGTTGCCGATTTTCATGGTGATGTGACCGTCTTGCGGCTGACGGCGTTCGGTAATATCCATATCGGCAAGCACTTTGATGCGGGAAATGACCATTAAATGCGTCGGTTTCGGGACTTTTATCACATCATGCAGCAAGCCGTCAATCCGGTAGCGTATCCGCAATTCTTCGTTTGGCTGCGGCTCGAAATGAATGTCAGTCGCATTGGCATGAACCGCGCCTTCGATCAGCGATGTCACCAGTTTCACAATCGAACCGTCGTCATGTTCGGCCAGCGCAATGAACGGCGAGACCTGCGGATTTTGCGGCGAGGCGGCGAAGGCGTGCGGCGGATGAGATTGCGACAGCAGATCATGCACCGACGGTTCGGGAAATAGCCGCAGGAATTGGTCTTGTAAGGCTTTTTCGGTGGTCAACGCCGGAAGCACGTCGCAGCCGAGCAGCATGCCGATATTGTCTCGCGCCGCGATGTCGAGCGGGTCAATAACCGCGACCCAGACGCGGGCGGGCTGGTCGTCTTGCGCCTGTTCTTGCTTGAATGGAAGCAGATTATGTTCGCGGAGATAACTTTCCGGCAGCAATTTCGCGACGGTGTCATCGATGTCAATCGCGCTGACATCCACGAACGACAGTTTCAACTGCTCACCCAGAGCTTTTGCCAGCCCTGGCGCGGAAATCATGCCTTCATCAATCAGCACTTTCGCGAGAGGTTTTGAGGCCGCGCGTCGAATCTGCCAGGCGTGTTGCAGTTGCTCTTTCGTGATTTGCTTCGTATTCACCAGAATTTCTCCGACGAGTTCTTCCAGATTGCCATACTGGGCGCGGTACATCTGGTCTTTCAGGACGGCGTTCATCTGGTTCGGCGAGAGAAACCGGAGGTTGATCAGCGTGCGCCAGAGCGGGAGGCCGGTTTTCGCCTGTTCCTGGCGGGCGATCTCTAATTGAAATTTTTTGATGGTGTTGTCCTGAATCAATAAGCGGCCTAATTCTGATTCGTCAATCAACTGCCGCAATTCTTCTTCAGTCGTCAGCCCCGTATCCAGCAGCAAGCCCTTTAAGGCTTTATCCGCCTCATTGCCGCTGAAGGGAAGCGGAATCTCGTAGGTCATCAAATCCACAAGGCGCTGCGTGGAGATATAGCGTTTTTTGGTCAGAATTTCGACGAGGCTCGACCCGCTGGCGTGTTGTTCCTGAAAGGCTTTGGCAAGTTGCGCCGGAGAAATCAGGCCGGCGTCTCGAAGGATTTCGCCTAAATTCAGTTCTTTCGCGTTTTTGATCATGGCGGTGACTCGCTTCCGAAAGAAATTCTTGCTGACGCTTCTTCACAGGCAGTGAAACCGTAGAGATAAACAACCTGTATGTCAAGAGAAAAATTCAGCATGTTCTCCATGAACAGAAAAGAGCGGGCATCCTTGAAAAATTAGGCTTGACTTTCTGAGGAATTGTAAGAAACAGAACACGCAAAAAGGAACATCACAAGAATCCGTGTCGAAAATTATGACGCAACACGTAACAGAATACGAATATGCTTGTTTGTATGGGGGAGAATTATTTATTGCCGAGACGCCAACCATTATTCGGACGGTGTTAGGTTCTTGTCTGGCAATTGTGTTTTCTCATCGTGCTTCTGAATTCGGCGCCATCTGTCATGCACAACTGCCTGAAAATATTCGCGGAACGCACAAATGCAGTGATTCATGCCCGAATCCCTGCTATAACGAAGCATCAGGAGAAAATCCTTTCAAATTTGTTTCATGCTCGATCCGGTATCTTGTGGAATATTGCAGAAGCAAAGGAATTCCCCTCCGCGACATTGATGTCAAACTGTTTGGCGGAGCGAACATTTTAGTCTCCTCTCCCATAAAAACAATTGGAGCGATGAATATCGAGGTCGCCGAAAAGATGCTGTCCCATTATCGGATGCAAATCGTCAGCAAGCATGTTGGCGGCGACGCGGGATGTACGCTGTATTTCTACACAGATACTGGCGAAGTCTTTTTGAGGCAGCATGCCCCGAAATCGCCCGCTCAAGAATGAGCACTTGCCGCCAGAACGAACCGTGACAAAAACCTTGACTTTTCAGCAGACCTATTTTTAGGCGTCAACGTATCGTACTTCCGCGATATGGTAAAACATGACGGGCATGAAAAGGATGCTTATGTGGAGAAGAACGCACTATTGTGCAGAGGTTACAAAACAAGACGCGCAGCGCGACGTGGTGCTATGCGGCTGGGTGAGCCGACGGCGCGATCATGGCGGCATTATTTTCGTGGACTTGCGCGACCGTACCGGGATCGTGCAGGTGGTGTTCAATCCTGAAGTCAACACGGTGAGCCACCAGGAGGCGCAGCGCATCCGCTCCGAATATGTCTTGTGCGTAAAAGGACAGGTCGAACTGCGTCCGCCGGACATGGTGAACCCGAATCTTGCGACCGGTGACATTGAAGTGTTCGCGACAGCATTCGAATTGTTAAGCGAGGCCGAAACGCCGCCATTTCCGATTGAAGACGAGGTCACATCCAACGAAGAATTGCGGCTGCATTATCGCTTTTTAGATTTGCGGCGGCCTGCGCTGCAAAAGAATTTGCTGCTGCGTCATCGCGCGTATCAACTGGTGCGGAATTATTTAGCGGGGCACGATTATATCGAAGTCGAAACGCCATGCCTGACGAAAAGCACGCCGGAAGGCGCACGCGACTATCTTGTGCCGAGCCGCGTGCATCCGGGAAACTTTTTTGCGCTGCCGCAATCGCCGCAATTGTTCAAGCAATTGCTGATGATTTCCGGGTTCGACAAATATTTCCAGATTGTCAAATGCTTCCGGGATGAAGACTTACGCGCCGACCGTCAGCCGGAATTCACGCAGATTGATATTGAAACCTCCTTTATGGATCGGGAGGATTTCTTTGCCGAAATGGAACAATTGATGGTGCAGTTGTTCGGCGAATTACGCGGCGTCAGCGTGCCGACGCCATTTCAGCGGATGACGTATCAGGAAGCGATGGATCGCTTCGGCGTGGATAACCCGGATTTGCGGTATGGCATGGAGTTCGTGAATATCACCGACATCGCGGCGGCAACGGAATTCAAGGTATTTACGGACACGGCGCAGAGCGGCGGGCAGGTGAAAGGGATCAAAGTAGATCGAGGCGGCAATCTTTCCCGAAAAGAGATTGACCAGTTGACCGAATTCGTGAAAACCTATGGCGCGAAAGGGCTGGCCTGGTTCAAGGTTGATCATGATGGCTCGCTGCAATCATCATTGACCAAGTTTTTCTCGCCGGAACAGTTGCATGAGATTCGAGCGTGTTTCGGCGCAATGCCTAATGATCTGCTGTTGTTTGTGGCGGATGCGCCGAAAATCGTGGCGGCGGCGCTGGGGAATCTGCGCAAGCAGCTTGCCCGCCAGTTGAATCTGATTGATCCCGAAGCGTTGCGTTTCCTCTGGATCGTGGATTTCCCGCTGTTAGAGTACGATGATGCCGAAAAACGCCTTCAGGCCGTGCATCATCCGTTTACCGCGCCGATGGATGAAGACGTGCCGCTGTTGGACACTGAACCGACGCGCGTGCGGGCGAAGGCGTATGACATGGTGCTGAACGGCTATGAAATCGGCGGAGGGAGCCAGCGAATTTATCGCCGCGAACTTCAGCAGAAGATGTTCTCATTGCTGAACATCAGCCCGGAAGACGCGGACATGAAATTCGGATTTTTGCTGCGCGGCCTGTCCTATGGCACGCCGCCGCACGGGGGCATGGCGTTCGGCTTCGACCGTTTGATGATGCTGCTGTGCAAAACGGAATCGATTCGGGACGTGATCGCCTTTCCGAAGACGCAAAAAGCGATGTGCTTGCTGTCAGGCGCTCCATCAGGGGTCAGCATTTCGCAATTGCAGGAATTACGAATTCGCATGTTTCAACCAACGAAAGAATAGCTGTTGAAAATGTCTCTAAATTTTTTGTTTTTTCTATTGACAAGCAAGATAGGTGTTTATACTATAAGCACAGTGAATTGAAGTGTTTTTTTGTTTGAGGATGATTCCCTTACAATAATGTGTATAGTCACCTGTTGTTAACGAGAAAGAAAGTGATTGTGGAGGTGTAAAAACATGAAAAAATTACAAGGCAGGGTTGTAGTAGTGATGATAGTGGCAGCGCTTATGATGGTATTTAGTGGATGCGCAAAACCACCGACGACAGAAATGAGTGATGCAAAACTTGCGTTTCAGGCAGCGTCAGACGCCGGAGCGCAGACGTATGCGGCTGATCAATATATGAGTGCTGAAGAGGCGTTGAATCAGGCCAACAAATTGATGGAACAGAAAAAATATCGCCAGGCGCGTGAAAAAGCATTAGAAGCATTGAAACTTTCCAGAGAAGCTGAAGCAGCTTCGAATGCCAATAAAAATGCGGCAAACAGCGGCGCAGTTGAAATTTACAACATGGCGTTAAGCGCGTTGAATGCGGCGAACCAGGCTGGCGCATATACGTATGCGACCGCTCAAATGGAAGATGCGCAGCGGACGTTAGAAGAAGCCAAAAAAGCGTATGAAGCCGGTGATTACATCAATGCGAAACAGTTAGCCGAATCAGCGTTGGCAAAAGCCAGAGACGCCGAACAGCTTGCGAAACAAGCCGGTGGAGATCAACGTTCTGCTCAAGGCCGCCAGATTGCCGGAGAAATTGCAGACCCAGGCGCAACGCCGAGACCGTATCCCACCAATCATATCGTGATTAAAGGAGAAAGCCTGTGGTGGATTGCTGAGTATAAACAGATTTACGATGATCCGTTCCAATGGCCGGTGATTTACAAAGCGAATCGTTCGCAAATCAAAGACCCTGATTTGATTTTCCCGGATCAGAATTTCGTCATCCCTCGCGAACCTGAATTGACCGATGACATGAGAAAAGAAGCCATCAAGTTTGCAAAAAATAGAGGGGCATGGAGTCTGCACGACGGCAAATAAGCGTGTGATTGCCATATAATATTCACAAACAGGGACTACGAAGAACACGACATGGTGTTCTTTGAGTCCCTGTTCTGTTTTTACAGGGCAAAAAACCTCACAAGTCTTCAAGGCCGGTGAGATTTCTATGAGACACATGAACACAATGTATAAAAAGGTCATCGCCGTTCCTTCTGGAAAATTTTTACAAAATTTTGTCGGGGATTTCGACGAAAACCTGAAACTCTTAGAACAAACCTTCCAGATTACACTCTCGAATCGCGGAAATGAACTGACGTTAGCTGGAGACGAAGAGAATGTCGCCTTAGTCGAACGCATTGTTCAGGAACTTGCGACGCTCTCCGCTCGCGGCTATTTCATCGGGCGGCATGACGTGCAGGCGGCGATTCGCATTATTTCGCAGGATACCAGCGCCCGTTTATTGGACGTGTATTTGCACTCAATTGATCTGTCATCCCGCAAACCGGGCGTCAGCCCGAAAAGCCTTGTGCAGAAACAATATATCGAAGCGATCAAAGAATATGATTTAGTGTTCGGCATCGGCCCTGCCGGAACGGGCAAGACCTATTTAGCGATGGCCATGGCAATTGCCGCGCTTCAGCAGAAAGAATGCAGCCGGATCATTTTAACGCGGCCAGCCGTCGAGGCTGGAGAAAAGCTGGGCTTCCTCCCCGGCGATATGTATGAAAAGGTGAATCCGTATCTGCGCCCGCTCTATGACGCGCTGTATGATATGGTCGATATCGAACGCACCCGCAAATTGATCGAGCGCGGCACGATTGAAATCGCTCCTATCGCCTTTATGCGCGGACGCACGCTGAACGATTCATTTATTATTCTGGACGAAGCGCAAAACACCACCCCGGAGCAGATGAAAATGTTCTTGACACGATTGGGTTATAACTCGAAAGCGGTCGTCACGGGAGATATTACGCAGATCGACTTGCCTTCGGACAAAAAATCCGGGCTGAAGGATGCGCAAGAGACCTTAAAAAATGTCTCGAAATTAAAATTTGTCTATTTTTCGAAAAACGATGTCGTCCGCCATCCGTTAGTGCAAGATATTATCGAAGCTTACGAACGCGCTGACGAAAAACGGCGAAAACCGAGCACGAAAGATCATGACCATTCTGATTACGAATAACCAGCAGTCGCATGCCATTGATGTCTCGAAGTTGCGTCAGGTCGCGCAGTTTATCCTGAAGGCGCTGCATTGTGAAGAGCGATGCGAAGTGAGCATCGCGCTTGTTGACGATAGCGCGATTCATCTTCTAAATCGCCAATATCGAGGAATTGACCGCCCGACAGACGTGCTTTCGTTTGCGCTTCAGGAGGCCGAGGGCGTGTCGCCCTCTGTCGCAGCAACCGCAGAACAGCCGCTCGTATTAGGCGATGTCATTATATCCACCGACACGGCACAGCGCCAGGCTGATGAGCGCGGGCATTCTCTTGAGAAAGAAATCAGCATCCTGGTCATTCATGGAATGCTTCATCTTTTAGGGTATGACCATGAAGACGACAACGAGGCGGAAGAAATGGAAGCGCTCGAACGGCAGCTACTCAACGACATGCCAGCCTCATTGACATAAGAACATCTGTTCAAAATGGCCTCGCGCAGGAAGGAGATATTGATACGATGAATGCCCATGCATTCGTGAATATTCTGGCATTATTCCTGAGCCTTGTCGTCTTTCTGATCCTACTCTGGCATTTCCGCCGCCATCCTGAGCGAACGGCCAGTTCGCGCATCGAGCCGCTACATGCCCCCTCGATGATTCCCAATCCCATCGGGGAAGATGAGGAAAAACTGATTCGAAACATCCGTGATTTCGAAGAAGGCATTGTGCGGGAGGTTATGGTGCCGCGCATTGATATGATTGCGGTCGAAGAAGCCACATCGCTTCGAGATTTTCGTCTGCTCGCATTGGAGAAAGGGCATTCCCGCATCCCGGTCTATCGCAAAACCGTTGATCACATTATCGGCATCGCGTACATCAAAGACCTGCTTCGCTATTGGGACGCTGGCGAGGAGAACATGACTGTCGCCGCTCTGATGCGCCCGCCCTATTTTATCCCGGAAACAAAAAATATTCCCGAATTGCTGCACGAATTCCAGGCGCATAAAGTGCATATCGCCATCGTGATTGACGAGTATGGCGGAACGGCTGGAATCGTCACGATTGAAGACTTGCTGGAAGTCATTTTCGGCGAGATTGCGGATGAGCATGAGCAGGAAAAAGCCGAACTGATTCGCCAGATAGATGAATATACATTCGAAGTCAGCGCCAAAGCCGGAATTGACGAGCTTGAGGAATATATTGGCGATTTAGGCATCGAACAGCAAGAATTCGATACGGTCGGCGGCCTGCTGTTCGCGATGGTTGGCGATGTTCCCCAAAAAGGCGATGTCATCCCCCATCATGACCTGAAATTTACGATACTGCAAGCGGATAAACAGCGTATTTTACAAGTCAAAGTCGAACGAGAGCATGACCTCGCTCCTCCCCAATCTTCACCTCTTTCCTGATGCCTTCTTTCAGGCGAAAAACGTAACGATAAGAGAATTCCTGCGTTACGAAGAATTTTTTTCTTGACGATCTCGAAAAAGTGCGCTATGTTTTTGCCCAATATGTAAAACAAGGAAACAGGCGTCAGAGATGTCTAACATATCTGACATTTTTTTCGCAATGTTTTGTGTCATTGATACACGTGTTCCACAACGCATTTCAAGGAGGGCATGCAGATGCCGTTCTCTGATATTTCTCAACAAAGCGCATTCGGATCGCTGCTGCAATACCCCGTCAGGCTGCTCAAGCTGGTCTGGCATCTCGTCGTTGCAATTGTTTTATTTCCAATCCATCTTGTGCAGAAGATTTTTCACGGCATCTTGAAGTTTGTGCATTGGATATTGCCGGATATTTTTGCGGAAAATGTCTATCATGCGTCTCGGCTGCTTAGCGTGTTATTCGTGATTCTGCTGCTCGCCTCATTAGTCTGCGTAGCAATTATCGGGCTACTCCATTTAATTATCACGGGCAGCACATCACTGGTTCTCGATGTCGATGCGGCTCAGGCGATTTCCGTTGCGGCGAAAACGATCTTAGCGACATTTGGCATTTTTATCGTGTTGGCAGTAGGCGGTTTTCTTGTCGCCAATCTTCTGTCCGTGTTCGGCATTGTGACCTATTCCACGACAAAAGCAGTCGTAGAGTTCCCAGAACGCTTCAAATATAAGGAAGTTCGCATCATGTTCCTCGCGATGTTTCTTGTCGCCGTCGCCATGTTTGGAATCGTGTATCTGATGGTGTCCGGGAAACTCCCATTATAAGTTCAGAAAAAAGCATTGGCAATAAAAATCGCGCGAAGAATATTTGAGAAAGAGGAAACAATTATGGCTTCAGTACAACGGTTAATGCTGTATATCACGCCGATCTGGCTATTGGAAATCATGTGCCGCATGTTTCCAAAAGTCGTCATTGGTTTGCTCTGTCATTGGGTCAACGAAAAAAATCCGAATCGCGAAGAGCGCGGACTGGCGGAACGTCTGATCAATCCGGTGCAAGTCTCCAAGAAAATGTCAAAACTTTCGACGGTGGCGATTCTCCACCTGCTCGCGCAGGATGAAAACCTGTGGAAAATGTATCTGCCGGGCATCGGCAAAAACAAAGATAATAGCATCAGCAAGGGGAAAATTATTCCCATGAAGACGCTGCCATATATCTTATTAGAATTGATGTTCGACCTCGGAGGGCCAGAAGGCAAAGAAAAGGTCAAAGAAATCGTAACGCGCTGCCGCGTGACGCTTGGCGGCGCGAAACAGGGGGACATTTTCGAAAATTTGAAAACGGATATGGTGCTGGATTTATTTGAGATGCTGCCTCCAGTAGAAGTCAAGATGCGTCTGGCATTCAGCAAAGAAGAAGCGGTCGCCCTCTGGCTGAGGCAATGGGATGTGCGAATGAAACATCTTGGCAATCAGA
>CAZMEO010000003.1:26147-36888 GCA_964565315.1 uncultured Candidatus Moduliflexus sp.
GTCGCCCTCTGGCTGAGGCAATGGGATGTGCGAATGAAACATCTTGGCAATCAGATCGTCTCGAACTATTGGATTGCTCAATTGGCCGGAGAACGAGCGTTCAAAATCGAAAAAATGATGAAGGAGATTGAAGTCAGACACTATAATTGATCGTTCCAGGCTATCGGCTGTCGCTCAAAATATCGGCAATTGATTGAAGGAAGGATTGTTATTCTATGGAAGAGAAACCGATTATTTATACGATAGAAGATGTTAAACGTTTTTTAAAAGAAGGACGCTGTCTTGAAGATGTCGCCTGGAAAGGCGGAATGTTCAAAGGCGTGGACCTCTCCAAAAAGAATCTGAGCAATGCCGACTTACGCAATGCAGACCTTCGAGATGCGAATTTGGAAGAGGCAATTTTAAAAAATGCTGATTTAACGGGCGCAGACTTAACCGGCGCGACGCTGACCAGAGCTAACCTCGAATCTGCAAAATTGAACAATGCCATTCTGGATCGCGCTCATTTAAATCGGAGCAACCTTTTCCTTGCCTCATTCGAAAATGCGTCACTCTATAATGCCCATTTACGCCGCGCCAATATAGATAAGGCGAATTTTACCGGCGCGAATCTTCGAGAAAGCTATCTTGATGGGCTTCTCGGCCTCAAAACGGCGAAATTCAATAACGCCGACCTGACAAACGCTCGCGTCAGATATACAGGATTCGATACGATAGAACTTAAAAAAGTCGGCGCAAAAGGGGGAAGTGCATCCCCTGAGCGTGGCTGGAGCACGAATGTGTTTTCGTTTTCCAAAACCTCCTGGACGGAATTTATGCCGCATTTCTCGTTTTCCTGGCTCTCTCGCGGAATCAGCACGTTTTTTCATATACTGTCCTGGCCGGTGCGGATAGTCATCAATCAGATGAAATCAGCCTCAAAAGGAACGCATCCATAAAATTTTCTTGCGCTTCTTAAAATACTGCCGCTTTCTCTCTTGACAATCTTGAGGAGAACTCTATTTCAATAACTTGATGTTTACGACCAGAAGACCTCACAGGTCTTGGAGACCTGTGAGGTCTGTAGCGAATGTATTCGGAGAATTGGTAAGATACCCAAACAACCAGGAGGAAAAGGAATTATGTTAAGCACGAAAATGAAAAAGGCATTGAATAAGCAGATTAATTTCGAATTTTATTCCTCATATCTGTATCTTGCGATGGCGGCGGATTTCGCCTCCAAAAACCTGGATGGTTTTGCGGCCTGGATGCAGAAACAGGCGCAGGAAGAATGGGGACACGGCATGAAGATTTATAAGCATATCAACGAACGCGGCGAGAAAGTCACCTTAGAAAAAATTGACACGCCGCCCGCAGAATGGGCGTCAGTATTGGAAGCCTACGAAGCCTCGTATAAGCACGAACAAGAAGTGACCAAACGCATCAATGATTTGATGAAACTGGCGCAAGAAGAAAACGATTTTGCCACTGCCGTTTTTCTGCAATGGTTTGTGTCGGAGCAAGTGGAAGAGGAAGAAAACGTGTCGAGCATCGTGGAAAAATTAAAAATGGTGGGCGACAGCCCGCAAGGACTGTTCATGATGGATCGCGCCGTTGCGCAGCGAGCCTCCTGAACGCATCTCTTTTCGCTGAAGCCCTGTCACTCTGACAGGGCTCAGCGTGACCATCCAATAACGAAGAATACTCCCGGATAAACTCAATAAAATGACTTCCGGGCTGCACTTTCTGGCAATTTTCGTCAGGATAGACAAACACCTGATACGCGATATGCAGCAGATCATACAGTTTGATTTGCTGTCCTGGCTGCGGCACGATCTGCGTCATTAAGTGTTTAGGCAAAATAAACGTCGCGTAATTTCCCCCGCCCTCAATCGTCTCTTCCGCCATCTGTTCATTGATGACTAAAAAACTCTGCGGAGTCGTCGCGTAATTGGCCTGCCGCAGCACGTCTGCCACCTGATGCGGCGAAAGACGGCGAAGCAAGCTGCTTAAAAACACCACGTCAAAACGCTCGCGAAATGCGTCGTTCTGCTCTAAAAAAAGCATGTCCTGCTGTTGGTATCGAATGCGCGGCTTATCCAAATAATAGAGCCGGGTGTACAAATTCTCCCAGCGCTTCACTTCCGAAGGAAACAGGCTGGCAAGCGTCCGCTCAAGGTCGGGCAGATATTTATCAATGCCCAAGGCATCATGAATCGGGAATTCCGGCAAATTCCCATCAAACAGCGCTAAAATATCCGGGGAAAACGTGATGGAATGAAAAATATCGAGGTTGTTCAAGCATTTCAAACCGATATTGATGCTGCATCCGCCATCAAGAATCGCCAGCCCCTGCGGAGGCATGGCCTCGGAATGAGAGAGAATGCCGCCGACTAATTGCAAGGCGATATAGCGGTAAATTTTCACTGTGCTGACATCGCGCAGACAGGAATGAAGAAATTCTTCGTCATGCTCGCTCAGACAATTCAGCACAACTTGCTGCCACGACGCGGTTGAAAAAAATTCATACTCTTTAATCCGACTTTCGCGAAGATACAATTTAATGGAAGTCAGCAGAGACAAACGGAAGGCGCGCGGCGTGATTTCAAGCTGCTCCTGTTGCGCTAATTGCAGAAGCGTGGCGGTAAAACGTTCCAGAATGTCAGGCGTTTTTTGATGCGTCGCGACTAAGGCAAGCAGCAAATTTTCGGTGCTGGGGTCTTTATGTCCCCGCTGGGCAACCATCTCGATTTCTTTGAGATATGGAGCGACGTCCCGTGCTTCTGGTGTGGCTTCAGAATGGTTCATAATCCTCGAATGCTGGCAGAAGTACAGCCCGTGAACTCCTTCGGTTATTGCTCGTGTTGAAAGGTCTGCTCGATGCTGGCGAGAGCCTGCTGGATATTTTGCTGCAACGCCGTTTCAAACGCCTGAATCGTCTCAAGAATCTCTAAAGAAGGCGTCTTAGCGCTGGTGGCAATCGTCTCTGCCCAGACGACGCGCTCTTCGTCCGGCGTCACGAGGGCATAGCGAACGCCGACATGCACCGTTGACGCTTGCTGCGCTTCATACCATTGTTCGAACATGACAATCCGGCCTTGCAGCAGATAATCAGCCCCGGCTTCATATAAGCGCACGTCTTCGAGCATCCCCGAGATTTTGAGCGCCTGAAACACCTGCTCTGTCACTAAATCGGTCGGTGGGCGCAGCCATTTTCGATATTCGTAAAAATTGACCTCGTATGGGGACGTGCGAAACACTAAGCGCTCTTGCTGATACGGCACGTCCGCGCTGAAGGAGTCAATCGCAAGGACGTAGGGATAACGCGCCGTCGTCGGCTTTTTGCTTGTAAATGACTGCGGCTGAAAGGTGTAATAATGCGTCAACGGAATCGAAGAGGAACATCCGTTCAGGACGAGGAGGCCGAAACTGACAAGGAACAGGGATCGTTTCATCATAATTATTCCTGAATTTTATCTATCGCGGAACGAATCGCATTCTTGAGATCATCTCCGCCAACGTTACCGAACATTTGCAAAATTGATGACAGGTCTTTTCCGCCTAATTCCCGCAACAGATACAAGACGACCGTGCGAGCTTCCTCCTCGGTTTCGTGGTGGAGAAAATCGAGCAGCAAGTCAAGAGAATCCCGCGAGACGATTTTTTCTAATGAATCCGCCGCTTTTTGGCGGACATAGCTATTCTCATCTTTCAGCGCGTGTAACAAATAGGACACCGCGCGAGGCGAGCGAATCTGACCTAACGCATACACCGCGCTTTTCCGAATCGCCGCATTGACATCTTTCAGCGCTTGCAAGAGCAATGACACCGCTTGTTCCGACCGAAACGAACCGAGCGCGTACACCGCCCCTAAGCGCACAGCATCATGCGGCGACGTGGCAAGCGTCATCAATGCCGGAAGCGCTCGTTCATCACGAATATTCCCCAGCGCATACGCCACATTTTCCTGTACTTTGGCATCGGCATCATGTGCGCATTCAATCAGCGGGGCAACGGCTTCTGCCGGAGCAATCATCCCCAGCGCATACGCCGCGCTGCTCCGAACAACGGAATCCTGATCCCGCAGACAGACAATCATCGCAGGCACGGCTTCCAGACAACGCATCTGCCCCAGCGCAAGCAGAATGCTGCGTCGTTCCAGATTGCCGCTGTTTTTCAGTGATTCCAATAAAATGCGCGTGGCATTCGGCCCTTTGAATTCCCGCAGCATTTCCGCCGCCATGTTCCGCACTTCCGGGTTCGGGTCTTGCAAAATTTTCAGAATCGGCTGCAACGCGCGTTCATCCCCGATTTCGGCTAATGACACGACTGCGCTTTCGCGGACATCCGTGCTGGCGTCATCAAGCGTTTTCATGAGCGGATCAATCGCGCTGACGGCTCGCATCTGCCCCAGCGCATACGACGCCCACCGGCGTAAATCGTGATCGGGATGATCTAACAGGTGGATGAGTTGCTGTTCGATTTCCGGTGTGCCAAGCAAAACCAACGCTTCCGCAACGCTGCTGCGCACCATCATTTCGCGGTCTTGAAACACCTCGAGCAATGGCGCGATAGCTTCTCTGGCATGGCGTTGTCCGAGCGCGAGGGCTGCCGTGCAGCACACTTTCGGCAAGGGATCATGCAACGCATGGATGAGCGCGGGAATCACCGCATCATTCGCCATTTTCCCCAGCGTAAACGTCACCGCAGCGCGAATATTGACATTTTCATCATCAAGCAGCGCGATTAACGCCTCAATTGCTTCCGACGAATGCGTATGGCGCAACGTATGCACCGCCCGCAGCCGCGCATCCGTATCGCCTCCCTGCAACAATTCGATGATCCGTTTTTCCGACGCATCCATGATTGAAACCCCGCGATCTGTTGGTACGCTCTACGCATGCGTCTCGGCAAACACGGCGGCTCGCCGGGACGCAAAATATATCCTTTTATTATGTGCTGAGAGGGAAAAGCTTGTCAACAAAATTATGGCGGCAGGAAATTTTTCAGCGCGTCCCGGTCGCCTACCGTTGTTTTTCGTATGGCACAGCCAATGCAGACGGCGGAGTCGTGCGCCTGACCACGCCGACAAGCGCAAAAATTGTCAACAGATACGGAAGCATCAGCAGAAATTGATACGGAATATTGACGCCGATCCCTTGCAGGCGCAATTGCAGCGCATCCGCCACGCCGAAGAGCAAGGTCGCAATCATCGCGCCAAACGGATGCCAGCGCCCGAAAATGACGGCGGCCAACGCGATAAACCCGCGCCCGGCGGTCAGGTTTTCCGTAAACATGTTGAGCTGCGCAAGCGTCATGCATGCGCCGCCTAATCCTGAAAACAGACCGCCAATCATGACGCAGGCATACCGCGTGGCAAGGACGCGAATCCCCACCGTGTCTGCGGCAAGCGGATATTCCCCGACCGCCCGCAGATTCAGGCCGAATGGCGTTTTGAACAGCACAAACGCGCTGCATGGCGTCAGCAGAAAGAAAGTCGCATAGACAATCAGGTTTTGGGAAAACAGGATTGGTCCCACAAACGGCAAATCGCACAACCCCGGAATTTTTATCGGCGCGAGCGGCGTAATGCTCGGCGGAATGAACGATTGGCCGAGCATCAGGCGATAGATAAAACCGGTCACGCCGAGCGCAAGCAGATTCAGCGTGATGCCGGTAATCACCTGATCCACGTTGAGCGTAATGCTGAAGAAGCCCGCAATCAAGCCATACAGCGCCGCCGCCATCATGCCGCAGCAGACGCCGATCCACAAATGCTTGAAATAATATGCGCCAAGAAACCCGGCTAATGCGCCGATCAGCATTTCCCCTTCAATGCTGATTTTCAGGACGCCTGCGCGTTCGCTGAAAATTTCGCCAAGCGCCGCCAGCAGAATCGGAGTGGAAAGTCGTATGCCAGCGCTCAGAACGCCGATAAAAAATGTGTGTGTCAGGAGAATATCCCACATAACAGCAGCCGATTCCTCGCGGATTACGAATGTCGTTCCAGCGCAAACCGACGCAAATGTTGTCGAACAAAATATTCGCTGCCTAACGCAAATAAAACGATCAGTCCTTGAATGACGAGCGCTAACGCTGACGGAAGGCCCGCCGCCCGCTGCATGGCATCTGCGCCGACCATCAGCCCGGCAAATAAGATGCTGACAAGCACGGCGACTAACGGATGTAAATATGAAAGCAGCGCAATCACAATGGCGGTATAGCCATAGCCCGGCGAGATCGTTTCCAATAGGCGATGATGCACGCCAACCACCTCTCCCATGCCCGCGATTCCGGCCAGGCCGCCGCTGAGCATCATGGAAAACAGCAGCACCCGTTCGACATGGATTCCGCTGTACCGCGCCGCTAATGGGCTATGGCCGACGATTCGCATTTGAAAGCCGAGCGTGGTTTTTCTGAATACCGCATACAACACGCCCGCACAGGCAACGCCTAACACGATTCCCAAATGCAGGCGCGTTCGCGCAATAAGCACCGGAAAGGCAGCCGCCTCCGGCAGTGACGCTGATTGAGGAAGATAGCCGCCAGGGTCGCGCAGCGGGCCATGCACCGCGTAACTGATCAGAAACATCGCGATATAATTCATCATAATCGTGGTGATGATTTCGCTGACGCCGAAACGGGCTTTCAGCCAGCCAGGAATCGCCGCCCAGCAGCCGCCCGCAAGAAAGCCGAGCAGCATCAAAACCGGGATGGCGAGCGCTGGCGACGGCAGCGGCAGGTAAATCCCGCCAATGGCTGCGGCAAGCGCCCCAAGATACAACTGTCCTTCCGCGCCAATATTCCAGAGACGACATTGGAACGCCGCGCACATTCCTAACGCCGCAAACAGTAACGGCGACGCTTTCAACAAGGTTTCCGCCACGCTGTTGGCATTGCCGAACGCGCCAAGCCATAGCGCCCGAAACGCCATGACAGGACGGACGCCTGTCGCCCAAATGATGCCGCTGCTGCATAGCAGCGCCAGCGCGATGCCGCACAACGGATAGCCAATTACAATTGCATAGCGATGAAGTTGTCTCATAACGTCGTCCCTAAGAAGATGCCGATTCGACATGCCATTTCTTCGCCCTGTGGCGTAGCTGTCAACATTTGTCAAGCATTTTGAGGCGCGTATCGTGTCGGAATCTCTATGAGGCGGCGCAGCACACTTCTGAAAATTTGCGTGACGTGCAATCCTTATGAAAATTTCTTGACACGATTTTTCCCTGTCAATTATGATGCGTATTACGTGTTGTTGTGGTAGAATCCCTTGTGTTTAATGAGAAGAGGACGCATGACGCTACGGAAAATTCTTGAAGTCACGGAAGCAAAAGCGCTGACACCGGACGTTGATCTCGATATTAACGCGACATCGGCGTTTTCTGCGGATTTGATGAGCGATGTGCTGCATCTTGCCAAAGAAGGGTCGTTGCTCTTGACTGGCTTGACTCATCCGCAGGTGGTGAGAACAGCGGAAATGGCGGGAATCGCAGCAATTTTATTCGTCCGAAACAAAGTCCCGCCGCCAGAAACGATTCAATTGGCCGAGGAAAAAGGCGTGCCGCTCCTGGCTTCGCGTTACACCATGTTCGAAACAGGCGGACGCATTTACGCCGCCGGGATGAATAGCTGCGACGCGCCTCGCACGGCAGAGGACGCATAATGCCGCGTATAGGCATGATCACTGCGGCATTTTCTTTGTCATAACGCAACTCGCAGGGGGATGTGTCTCATGACCTCATCGTCTCTCCAACAAGAACGACAGCAGTATATTGGCAAGATTCAGGAATTGATTTATGAATTGAAAATCGATTCCGTGATGCAAAAAGATGTTGTTGTCGCCTCGCCAGAGACGTCCATTTTCGAGGTCAAACATCTGTTGCTTCAGCATCATATCACCGGAATTCCCGTGTTAGACGGCGAAAGATTAGTGGGCATGATTACCATTGCCGATGTGTTCGAGTGCTTAGAACAACAGAATTACGCCTGTCACGCTGGAGAGAAAATGGCGCAGCCGCCATTTCCATCCGTGTATAACGATGAATCGGTCGTCCACGCCCTCAACAAACTCTCGCACTACCACGAACGGCGTGTCCTGGTGTTTGACCATGCCGACCGGTTTGTCGGCATCATCACCAGCGGCGATATTACGAACGGCCTGCTCAAGGCGATTAACCTCGGTTTTCGCCAGGAAGAGATCAGTCAATATCGCGCCCGGCACATTTTTCAGGATATTGAATCTGAAGAAACCAGTTTAGTCCTCCGGTATCAGGTGAAAAACGGCGATTTTCTCCACGGCGGCGAAGCGTCGAGCAAAATTAAAAAAGCGATGCAGCGGCTCGGCGCGAATCCGCAAGATGTGCGAAAAATCGCGATAGCAATTTACGAAGCGGAAATGAACCTGATTATTCATACCACGCAGGGCGGTCATATCATGACGGAGATTACTCCCAAAAAAGTGACGATGACGGTGAAAGATACCGGCCCCGGCATCCCGGACATTGACAAAGCGATGGAAGAAGGATACAGCACGTCGTCGTTGACCGTCAAGGCGCTCGGATTCGGCGCAGGCATGGGATTGGCGAACATCAAGCGCTGCATGAGCGAGATGAAATTGGAATCTGTTGTGGGGGATGGCCCGGAAAAAGGAACGACTCTTACAATGATGCTCTATCCGTCCTGACGCGCTATGACTATTCGAGGGATTGCCAAAGCATTATCGTTGACGGTGCTTTGCGCCGAAAGCGGATTAGACCGCGAGGTGGACGGCGGCTATGCGTCGGACATGCTCAGTTGCGTCATGGCAGGAGCGCAAAAAGGCAATGTCTGGGTGACGCTGTTGACGCACCTGAATGTGATCGCGGTGGCGGTGCTGTTAGAAATCCCGGCCATCGTGATTTCCGAAAATTCTCCGGTGGATGATTCCGTGCTGAAAAAGGCGGAAGAAGAAGGCATCACGCTGCTGCGAACGCCCGAAAACACCTATACGGTGGTGGGAAAATTGTACGCTTTAGGCATCAGGTAGGAATATGGCGGTTCGACCATTCGTCGCAGATTTGCACGTTCATTCGGTGCTGTCGCCCTGCGGCGATTATGAAATGGCGCCGGGCGCAGTGTTGAACGAGGCGAAAACGAAACGGTTAGACCTGATTGCGATTACCGACCACAACAGCAGCGATAATGTGGCCGCGTTTGTGGAAGCGTTTCGGAATAGCGGGATTGTCGTGTTGGGCGGCATGGAAGTCACGACTGCCGAAGAAGCGCATGTATTGACATTATTTGACGACTTCGACGCTCTGACGGTCTGGCGGGACGTGGTGTATGACGCGCTGCCGTCCGTCAAAAATGATGAAAATGCGTTCGGCGTGCAGGTGGAAGTGAACGCGCAGAATGACGTGGTCAAAATCCATGATCGGTTTTATGCCGGGACGACCTCGTTGTCCATTGACGCAGTGGTGTCGTGCGTGAATGCGTTAGGCGGGTTGTGCATCCCGGCGCATGTGGATAAGCCGGTCTTCAGCGTCATCAGCCAGTTAGGGATGATTCCGCCAGATTTGGACGTGATCGCCGCCGAAGTCTATCGCAAGCGCCGCATTGCCGATGCCTGCGAACAGTTTCCAGAACTGCGGCGTTATAGTTTGGTGCGCGGTTCGGATGCGCATTATTTGAAGGATGTTGGGGTCGCAACGACGACGTATCATATTGCCGCGCCGACGATTCAAGAATTGCGCAAAGCATTATTGCATCTCGAAGGACGATTTTTTGACATCATGCCAGACTGACAGAAGAGTATGAACAACGTCTATGAGAACGTAAATTTTTTAAACGCGCTCAGGAATGTCAACGCTTGCGTTGGCGAACAACGCAAGCGCTGGCGCTCCTGAATATTTACCGGACAATATTTTTACGTGATTCGCGTGTGCCGGGAAGAGCGATGAACCGCCTCTTCGACGGCAGATGCGCAACGCATTACTGACAATCATGGAAGGAATTCTTGCAAAACCGGAAATCAAAGACGCCATAGATCGCATTTTAGCGTCAGCCAAAGAAAAACGCGGCGGGTTGATGGTCGTATTGAACGAAACGCAGCGGGAAGTCGGTTATCTTCCCAAAGAAGTGCAGACGTACATTGCCAAAGAAATGAATGTCGCCCCCAGCGTCGTCTATGGCGTGGTCTCCTTTTATTCCTTTTTTACGATGATCCCGCGTGGAAAACATTTGATTAAAGTCTGCATGGGCACAGCCTGTTATGTGAAAGGCGCGGGCAAGCTGCTGGATGATGTGTCTGAAGCCCTCAAAGTCGAGGTTGGCGGCACGACGACCGACGGCCTCTATACGCTGGAAGCGTGCCGCTGCCTCGGCGTATGCAGCCAGGCGCCAGCCGTGATGATCAATGAAGACGTCGTCGGAAAAGTCAATATCAAGACCTTTATGCAAACGTTAAGCGATTATAAATAATATGTCACTGTTCCTTTCGACACGCTCAGGGAACGCCATCATCCGCTTCCTGAGCGTGTCGAAGGGAGTGGAACTGATTTTTATCCCGGGGCGGATTCGTGAAAGAACTGTCGCTGCATATTCTGGATATTGTTCAGAATTCGACAAAAGCGAACGCATCGCATATCGACATTCAGGTGACGGAAGATACCGAAGCGAATCTGCTGTCTTTTACTGTGAGCGATAACGGCTGCGGCATACCGCCAGACGTGTTGAAAACAATTACCAATCCATTTTCAACAAGCCGCACGACGCGGCGGGT
>CAZMEO010000004.1:0-27077 GCA_964565315.1 uncultured Candidatus Moduliflexus sp.
TCGATTGAAGCAATTCAGGGGTTGGTCAAAAGAAACGCCGATATTGCGCATTATCTCGCCTCGTCATCGGAACAATTAGAGATTCTCGGCAGCAATCTCTCCGAGCACATGGGACACTTTCTCACGTCATCGCCATCTCTTCCCGCTGATTTTCAAGAAAGCCGTCCGAGCGTGGCATTCCTCTATCCGGGAGCGCCGTCATTTTATGGGATGATCTATCGCGGCATCTCGCGGGAGGCGGGATCGCGCGTCCAAACGCTGGAGTTGGATTGTCATAACGACTCGGTGCTTCAGGCAGAATATATCTACTGGCTGCAACGTCAATCCTGGTTCTCCGGCCTGCTGATCACGCCATTCGATGAACATACCGGCGGGCGCATCGTGGCCGAAATGCTCCGCAAAAAGACGCCGGTAATCGTCATTGACCGCCCGGCGAACCGGTCGCCGCTGACGGTGATGTCCGATAATACGAAGGGAGGCATCGCGGCGGCGGAATTGATGCGAACGGTCGTCCCGGACAATAGCCTTGTCTTTGCGTGCGGCCCCAGAAATATTCATTCGCTGTTCCACCGCATGCAGGGCTTTGCCGAACAGGGAAAACAGTATAAGTGGGAGGTCTTCTATGCGTTTACCTCCCTGATGAACATCGAAGAAGCCAAAGAGGGAATATTGTCGGCCTACCGCCGGTATCAGGGCGTGAAAGGCATTTTCGTCACGAATGAACACGCCTCGTTAGCCATTATCGAATTGCTGAAAGAGCGGACGATTCCCGACTCTATCCATATCGTGACCTATGATATAAACACGGAAATTGTGGAGGCCATTCGCCGCGGACTCTTATGCGGCACGATTTTTCAAGACCCTGAAAGAATCGGACGGATGGCGATACAGGAATTTTTTACGTTGCAGGCGCAGGGCGCGACGCAATCCGTCAGTTCACCGCGCGTCGTGCTTGCGCCCGTCAAAAAAATTACGAAAGACAACCTTTCGACTGTGACGTTTGAGTAAGATCGGATGAGTGCGTATGAGCGAGATGTCTGTATCCTATGAACAATTGGCGGCGGAAGTCATCGAACTTCGCCAGCAGTTGGCCGAGCGAGACGAGGCCGCGCGCCGCTTGCAGCAGATTGCGCAACAGGCGAATCAGGCGAAAACCGAGTTTCTCTCCATCATCAGCCATGAAATTCGGACGCCGATGAATGCCATTATGGGCGGCGCGGATTTGCTGCTGGAAACCCCGCTCAGCCAGGAACAGCGCGAATTCGTGCATGTGCTTCAGGCAAACGGAGACCTCTTGCTGCACATCCTCAATGATCTGCTCGATCTCTCCGCTCTGCGCACCGACAACGTTCGCCTCGACACTCGCGATTTCGATTTGCTGAATCTCGTCGAACGGACATGCGAACTCTTAGCCCCTCGCGCTCACGCCAAAGGGGTGGAATTCAACTATTATCTCGATCCGATTTTCCCGTCTTTTTTGATTGGCGACCCCGCCAGGTTGCGCCAGGTGTTGATGAACCTGATTGATAATGCCATTAAATTTACGCATGAGGGGGAAATCATTGTGCGATGCGAGATTCAGACTGCCTTGCCGAACGAGGTCGAATGGAAATTCTCCGTAATCGATACGGGGATCGGCATTCCGGCGATGAAATTACAGCAGATTTTCGAGTTGTTTACGCAAGGAGAAATGTCTTCTGTCCGGCAATTCGGCGGGACAGGCGTCGGCTTGACGATTTCGCGGCATCTTGTCCAGTTGATGCGCGGGCGTCTCTGGGCCGAGAGTCAGGAAGGGAAAGGGAGCGCGTTCCATTTTACCGCGAAATTCGGCGTTCAATCAGACCCGCGCAAGCCCATTCGCAACTATCCTGAGCGCCTGAAAGGACTGCGAGTGCTTGTCATTGACGCGCATGACACCAATCGCGTCATTCTTCGGGAAATTCTTGAGCGCTGGGATGCGCATGTCACGGAATCAAAAAATAGCGAACAGGGGATTCTCGCCCTCCGGCGAGCCATCGCTAACGCCCAGCCCTTTGATCTGATTCTGCTTGATGGCGATCTCCCCGCACCCGATAGCGAACAGATGCTTGAACATCTCAAGCAAGACCCCTCAATCAGCAATTTGCCGATTATGATGCTGACGACCGGAGAACATCGCAAACATTCAATTGATCATGCGGGGACTGAAGTATCGGCCTACATGGTCAAGCCGATCAAACGGTTCGAATTGCTTCACACCATCGGGACTGTGCTGGCAACGCTTTCAGAGCAGCGGATCACTCGGCAGTCAGCCGCCAACGTTCCGTTGCTGCCGCCGCTCCGCATTCTTCTGGCCGAAGATTATAAACATAATCAGTTGATTGTTCAACAATTTTTGAAGCATACCCCATTTCAGATTGACATCGCAGAAAATGGCGAGATCGCGCTTGAAAAATTTCAGGCAGGCCGCTATGATTTGGTGCTGATGGACATCCAAATGCCCGTCATGGACGGCTATACTGCGGCCCGCAAGATTCGAGCATTCGAAGAGCAGAACCAGCGCAAAACGACGCCGATCATTGCGCTCACGGCCTACGCGCTGAAAGACACGCCTGAAAAAAGCCTTCAGGCTGGCTGTAATGCCTATCTCAACAAACCGGTGAAAAAAGCGCAACTCCTGGAATACATCGTCAAATATACGAACAATGCGCCCATCACAGAAGCAGCACAATTCGCAGAAGAACCCCAGCAGACACCAGAGGCGGAAAGCAATGACGGGCGAGTGGTCGTGTATATCGAGCCGGACTTCGCCGAATTCATCCCGGAATTTTTCGAAGACATCCGCCAGGACTTGCGTGTCATGACCGAGGCGCTGCAACGGCGCAATTATCAGGAGATCAGCCGGTTGGGTCACAGTCTGAAAGGCGCAGGCGGAGGATACGGATTCAACACCATCAGCGAGATCGCGCGTTCGCTTGAAACTGCCGCAAAAGAAGAGCGCACAGACGATGTTGCGCTCTGGATAAAAAAACTTCAGGAATTCATTGACGAAGTACGCGTCGTGTATCGAACTGAGTCCGGTGAGATTACCATTGTCATTTGAGGAGAGAAGAGGAGAACCAACACGCGGATATGAAAATTTTGGTGGTAGATGATTCTCGCCATGTGCGGACGCAATTGAAATTGCTGCTGAGATCGGCAGATTATACCGATTTGCTGTTTGCCGAAACCGCCTCCGAAGCCTTTGGGTTGTTAGGCGTGGACACCCCTGATGAATGGGCGTCTTCGGTCGATTTGATTCTGCTGGACATTATCATGCCTGACATCGATGGCATCAATTCCTGCCGCATCCTGAAAACGATTGAACGCCTGAAAGATATTCCGATTATCATGGTGACAGGCGATACGAGTGAAGAGAGCCTGCAACAAGCCTTTGAAGCCGGAGCGACTGACTATATTACGAAGCCGCTGAAAAAAATCGAACTGTTAGCGCGGGTCGGCGCGGCGCTGCGGCTGAAACAAGAAATGGATGCGCGCAAAGCGCGAGAATTGGAATTATTGGAAACCACAAACCTGCTTGAGCGCACCAACCAGCAATTGCAAGAATCGAATGAGCGCTTGCAGCGCATGGCTTCCGTGGATGGGTTGACAGGTGTCGCCAATCGGCGCTATTTCGATGAATATTTTGCGAAAGAATGGCGGCGGGCAGCGCGGTTATCCCAGCGAATTGCGCTGATTATGATTGATATTGATTTTTTCAAGCGATACAATGACACGTATGGGCATTTACAGGGCGACGAATGCTTGAAACAGGTGGCAAAAGGGTTGAACCTTCCGTTGAAACGCCCGTTAGATTTGATCGCGCGATATGGCGGGGAAGAATTCGTGGTGATGCTGCCAGATACCGATATTGACGGCGCTCTTGAAGTCGCCAGACAACTTCAAGAGGCGATTCATGAACTTCAACTGCCGCATTCCGGTTCACACATCGCCTCATACGTGACGTTGAGCATGGGCGTGGCGTCGCTTGTTCCTCATAAAGAAATTTCGTCAGACCTGCTCATCAGCCATGCGGATAAAGCCCTCTACCAGGCGAAAACCGACGGAAGAAACTGTTTTCGCCGCTACGAAACAGCGGGAAGCGAACCATTGCCATGACCGCAAAATGCACGCTTCAGCGCGTGACTCTTGACAGATGACGGAATGACCAGAAGATGAGAGAAAAACCTTGCGAACGGTCAACACCTTCGCAGAGAGGCACACGAAGCGAAACCCTCATGAGTCGAACGCGGACGCGATGTCCTTCTTCGCGCTCATGTCTTCAGGAGAAAGGCCATGAATAAAATATTGATTATTGACGATTCGTTGTTCCAACGGCGAAGCATTCGCAAGATTCTGAGCCAACGCCCTTACGAGATTCAAGAAGCCACCAATGGGCGAGAAGGGTTGGACATGTTGAAAAGTTACCAGCCGGATTGCGTGATTCTCGACATTCTCATGCCGGATATGGATGGCCTGTCTTTCCTGGCCGCCGCGCAGCAGCAAGGCGAAAAGACGCCGATTGTCGTGCTGACGGCAGATATTCAAGAAACTACCCGCCGCGAATGCCAGCGGCTTGGAGCAGCCGCTATCGAATATAAACCGTTATCGCCATTAGCCGCCGATCCGTTTTTAGAAATGGTGGAACGCATCATTCGCAACAAAGGAGGCGCTTGAATATGAATCATCTGACGCCCTATCAAGTTGATGCGCTGACTGAACTGATCAATATCGGCGTGGGAAAGGCCGCCGGGATGTTGAACCAGATTCTTGAAGCCCATGTGCAGTTGCAAGTCCCGGCAATTAAAATCTTTCCATACACCAATATGCGCGATGTGTTGCAGGAAATCGTCAGCACATCGTTATCGGTCGTGAAATTAGCCTTCAAAGGGCCGTTTTCAGGCACCGCGCTGCTGGCCTTTCCCCCGGATAGCGCGTCGAATTTAGTGAACCTGCTGACGGGGGAACTTCCAGAACATGCGGAAGATTTCGATTCCATCCGCGTCGGGGCGCTCACTGAAGTCGGCAACATCGTGCTGAATGGCGTGATGGGGTCGTTGAGCAATATTCTTCAGGAGCATCTGACCTATTCGATTCCAGACTATGTGGAAGACAGTCTTGAACGCCTGCTGCAAGAAAATAATGCCGATGCCGAATCGACAATTATCCTGGCACGGACAGAATTAGCCATCGAGCAGTTGGAAATTCATGGGAATGTGCTGCTCCTGTTCCGCGTCGGCCTGTTTAATGCGTTAGCCAAAACCCTTGAAGCCCTGTAACACCGCGGGCAAAGGAACAGCATGACGACACACGTGTTTACGCTCCTCGATGCCATACCAGACGGAAGCTTTGTGTTGAACAAAGACCGGGTCGTGGTGTTCTGGAATACCCGTCTGGAAGAATGGACGGGCATCCAACGCGAACAGGTGATCGGCATGCCGATTGGCCGGTATTTCCCACATTTCGATTCTGCCAAATATACCGCCAGAATTCAAAATCTGTTTGATACTGGCATTCCGGTCATTTTCTCGCCGTATTTGCATAAATATATTATTCCGATTCCTCTGAATGCCGATCAATTTCAGATTCATAAGGCCACCGCGACCCGGATTTCGCTCCCCGCGTCGCAAGAATTTTATGCGCTGTTCACGATTCAGGATGTCACGGAACTCGCCCAGCGCCTGAAAGATTATCGCGCGATGCGCGATCAGGCCGAAAAAGAAATTCGAGAACGAATGATGGCGGAAGAAGCGCTGAAACATGCCAAACTGAACTTAGAAAACATCTTCCATGCCGCCATGCCTCTCTGCGTCACGTTGAGAAATTTCGAAATTTCCCAGGTCAACGACGCCTATTGTGAATTTTTTGGCATCACCAAAGAAGAAGCTGTCGGGAAAAAATGTTATGCGGCGCACCGCAGCCCGGCGTGCCATACCGAGCGCTGTCCGCTTCATAAAATCTTCAATGGGGCGGAACATGTGGAATATGAACTGGCAAAAACTCGCGCCGACGGCTCGACGCTCTGGTGTATCGTCACGGCCAGACCGTATCGCGATTTGCATGGCGAGTTGATCGGCATCGTGGAAAACTTTCAGGATATTACCAAACGCAAGCAAGCCGAAGAAGCGATTCAAGAGGCCAAACATGCGGCAGAAGAGGCGAACAAATCAAAGAGCCGCTTTTTAGCCAACATGAGCCATGAGTTGCGCACGCCGCTCAATTCGATTCTCGGCTTTTCCCAGATGATGCAGCGGAATCAGCACTTGCCGCCGGAAGATCATCACCGGCTCAAGATTATTATTCACAGCGGGGAACATCTGCTGACGCTCATCAACCAGGTGTTAGACTTGTCGAAAGCCGAATCCGGGAAAATAACGCTTCAGGAAACACAGGTGGACGTGTTGGCGCTGCTGCATGAAACCGCCGAATTATTCGAATTCCGCGCCAAAGAACATGGCGTCTCTTTTCGCTATGCCCCACAGCACAATCTGCCGCGCTTCATCCTTGCTGACGGCGTAAAACTGCGGCAAATCCTCATCAATTTGCTCAATAACGCCTTCAAATTTACCCACAGCGGCAGTATTACGTTGCGGACACGGATGGAGCAATCGAAATCCGACTCCTCACATTGCCGCCTCGTGTTTGAAGTCTGCGACACCGGCACCGGCATCGATACGACGGAATTCCCCATGCTGTTCGAACCGTTTACCCAGACCGCCAGCGGCCAGCAGCATCGAGAAGGCACGGGACTCGGCTTAGCCATCAGCCGGAAATTTGCCCGAATGATGCGCGGCGATATTACCGTCCAAAGCACGGTTGGGCAAGGCAGTTGCTTTACCTGCACCGTCATGGTCTCGCTCATCAAAGAGGCTGATCGCGCCAAACTCCAGACTCCGCGCAAAATTGTCTCGATTCAGGGGCGCGATCCGTCACATCCCACCGGCTATCGCATGTTGATTGTAGATGAACATGCCCAAAACCGCGAATTGCTGACCCAACTCTTTCAGCCATTCGGCTTCGATACGCGCGAAGCGCAAAACGGCGCGGAAGCGGTCGCGATATGGGAAAGCTGGCAGCCACGCATTATCTGGATGGATTTGTTCATGCCCGTGATGGATGGGTTTGAGGCCGCTCGACAGATTCGCGACGCTGAAATGCGCCGCCACGCCGCGAATTCCAATCCGTCGGAATCATCGCGAACGATTATTCTTGCGCTGACGGCCAGCATGTTCGAACAGGAAGAGGAACGGGCAAGCCTGGCCGGATGTGATGGCTTTTTACGGAAACCGTATCAGGAATCGGCGCTGCTCGACATGCTTGCTCGACATACCGGGCTGCCGGTTGCTTATGAAGTCTCGTCGCCCGACATTCAGCCGCGTTCCCCTCTTTCGGCGGAAGTTGATGCCAGTGCGCTCTCCCGCCAGTTGAAAGCACTGCCGATGCAGATATTGGAGCAGATGAAATATGCGGCGACAACAACTGATATTACACTCCTTTCAGACCTGGTCTCGTCGGCAGTTGCGCCCGTGAATGCCGCCTTAGCCGACATGCTGAGTCAGATGTTGAACAATTTTGAGTATATGACGATCCTGGAAGCGATAGACCTGGCTTTTCTGGCGAACGCCGATTCCGCAGGCATAATCGCAGACCAGCACAGTCTTGAGACATTATGATGATGGCAGGGCATCTTACAGCCACTCCTCAGCCGAATATTTTAGTGGTTGACGACACAATTGCCAATTTGCATTTTCTGACCAAACTTCTGACCACGCAAAATTACACGGTGCGTCCTATCCCGGAAGGGCGCATGGCAATTGCGTCGGCGCAGGTCGTGCAGCCAGACCTGATCCTTCTTGATATTATGATGCCCGACATGTCGGGCTACGAAGTCTGCGAGCGCCTCAAGGCCGACGAGTTGACCCGCGACATTCCCATCATTTTTATCAGCGTGAAAAACGAAATTCTTGATAAAGTCAAGGCGTTTTCAATCGGCGCGGTGGATTATATCATCAAACCGTTTGAGGCCGAAGAGGTGCTGGCGCGTGTCAAAACCCATCTCGCGCTCCGCCATCTGCAAACAACGCTGGAGCAGAAAAATCGGGACTTAGAACAAGAAATTGCCGAGCGCCGATGCGCCGAAGCACAGCTTTCCCGCACCAACAGCGAATTGCAAGAGACGATTGAGATGCTGACCAAAACGCAGCACAGCCTGGCGGCGTCCGAAAAAATGGCAGACCTGGGGCAGATGATGGCCGGAATCGCGCATGAACTCAACTCGCCGCTCAGCGCCATCCGTTCCGCGTCCGATCATCTTCAGGCGTCGCTCGTGCGCACGTTGGAAGAGCTTCCCGATTTTTTTCGGCTCATCACGCCGGAACGGCAGCGCGACTTTTTTGCGTTGCTCGCTCGCTCCACGCAAGACACCGGCTTCAAATCCACGAAAGAAAAACGCGAACTACGCCGGGATATCGAGCGATTATTACAGGAACATGCGGTGGAGGACACGCGACATATTGCCGACCTGTTCGTCAATCTTGGCATTTACAATGAGGATGCGCTGACATTCCTTCCATTGCTCCATTCTTCCGACCGGCTCAATCTCCTGGAGATGATCAGCAAATTAGCCCATCTTCAGAAAAGCGCAAGCATGTTAGGAACGGCGGTCGAAAAAGCGATGATTATGATTCAATCGCTGAAACATTACGCCCGCTACGATCATTCAGGCAATTTAGTGAAAACCAATCTCACCGCCGGAATTGACACCGTTTTAACCTTGTATCAAAACACGCTGAAACAAGGGATTGACGTCCAGCGTGTTTATGATGAACGCATTCCGCCGCTGCTCTGCTATCCTGACGAGTTGATCCAGGTCTGGACAAATTTGATCCAAAATGCGCTCTACGCCATGAAAAAAAGTGGAACGTTGACAATCGAGGCGCGGCTTGAAGAGGCGGCTTCAGACCATCCTCTCCGCGTCAGAATTGCTATCACCGACACAGGCGAGGGTATTTCACCGGATATTCAGGAAAAAATCTTCACCCCGTTTTTCACCACCAAGCCATTAGGCGAAGGGAACGGATTGGGATTGGATATTGTCCGAAAAATTATTGCCAAACATCAGGGAGACATCAGCGTGCAAAGCAGCCCCGGGCACACGACATTTACCATTCTGCTGCCAGTGATTTCAGACGAGGAGACCGTCGCGCCTGCGTCGTAACACGAACGTATGAATACGCAACAGCCATCACCACGCCCACCGTCGATTGTTATCGCAGACGATACGATTGCCAATCTTCGTTTGCTGGCGAATCTTCTGAGCAAGCAAGGGTATCGCATCCGCCCGGTTTCTGATGGACAGTTAGCCATTTCCTCCTGCCAGTTCGACCCGCCGGACCTGGTGTTATTAGATATTATGATGCCCGGCCTCTCCGGGTATGAAGTCTGCGAGCAGTTGAAGGCGAATCCGCGCATGAAGGACGTGCCCGTTATTTTTATCAGCGCGTTGAATGAGGTCTTCGACAAAATCAAAGCTTTCGAGGTCGGGGGAGTCGATTATATCAGTAAACCAATTCAAGCCGAAGAAGTGCTCGCGCGCGTCCGCACGCATCTGCGCATACGAGAGCTTCGCATGTATCTTGAGGAAAAAAACGCCCGGCTTGAACAAGAAATCGCGGAACGCCAGGAAACGGAACAACGGTTCCGCACGATTTTCGAAGAGGGGCCGTTAGGCGTCACGCTGATTGCGCCGAATCATCGCATTTTGAAGGCCAACTCCGCCTTTTGCCAGATGTTCGGCTATCGCGAGGAAGAACTTCGCGCCCTCACGTACCTTGATCTGTGCCATCCGCAAGAACGCAACGTCACGGTCGCCTCGCTTGAGCGCTTGACGCAATCGCCCTTCACGACGGTGAAGATGGAAAAACGGTTTCTCAAAAAACAGGGGACGGAAATTTGGGTGCGAGCGACAATCTCCTGTTTGTTCAATCCAGACAAAAGCGCGCGCTGCTTCATCGGCATGCTCGATGACATCACGGAACGCCGCCAGTCGGAAAGTTTGCTGCGCAAGCTGAAAAAGGCGATTGAAACAACCGAAGTCGGCATGACGATTACTGATCAGCATGGAAACATCGTGTTCGTCAATCCGGCAGATGCCCGTCTGCATGGCTATACGGTGCAGGAATTATTAGGACAGCGCTCGAATATCTTCGGTACGAAACAGCAACGGCAGGAAACGCTCCATCTCAATGGCAACATCCAGAACATCGGCCTGGCAAACTGGAAACGCGAACGCATCAATCTCCGAAAAGATGGCACGGAATTTCCGGTCAAGTTGATTTCTAACGTGCTGAGAACCCCGGATGGCGCGTTAGAAGGGATGGTAACGGTTTGTGAAGATATTACCGAATCGAAAAAAGCCGAGCGACTCATTCAAGAAAGCGAAAAACGGTATCGAGGCATTTTTGAGAATGCGACCACCGGCATTTTTCAGGCGGGACTCGATGGAAAATTTCTGGCCGCGAATCCGGCGTTAGCCAGTATTTTAGGCTATCCCACGCCCGACGATTTGCTTCAAAGCATCACGAACATCGCGGAACAAATCTATGTCGAACCGCAGCACTGGCATGATATTACCAGCTTGCTCGAAGTCATTCAAGAGACGCCGAATGTCGAAACGCGCTGCCGCTGCAAAGACGGGCGGGAAATCATCGTCAATCTGAATGTCTGGGCGATTCGGGACGCCAGCGACAATGTCAAATATTTCGAAGGTTTTATCGACGACATCACCGAGAAAAAGCGCACAGAAGAAGCGCTATTCAAGCGGGAAAGCTATTTAGCCGCGCTGATCGACATTCAGCGCACGCTGCTCGCCAGCGACGCCGGCATTCCCTATCAGGAGGTGTTAGAAGCCTTAGGCGCGGTGTCGCACAGCAGCCGCCTTTCTCTTTTCACCAATCATTATGCGGCAGATCAGCGCACATTGGCCGCCCTGCAAGCGGAATGGTGCGACGCGGACACTCCATCCGGCGCAGACGATGAGGCGATTCAACCGTTAGTCTATGACGCGGTCATGCCAACCTGGTATCAGGTATTGGATCAGGGGAATTTAGTCAACGCCACCCGCGCCCAGTTTCCGCCCGCTGAACGCGATGTTTTCGAGCGCAGGGGCGCGCAGGCCGTGCTGTGTCTGCCGTTGATGGTCAGCGGCGTGTTCAGCGGATTTCTCAGTTTCGAACAATGCGACGAAGCACGCGCTTGGGAACCGTCTGAAATTTCCTTGCTTCAAGCCGCTGCCGCCGCGATGTCGCTCGCGCAAGAGCGCCAGCTTTCCGAACAGCGCGTGCAGCAGCACGCCCTGGCCTTGCAGAAAGCGAATGAACGCCTGAAAACCATGTACGACATCGGGCAGGCGATTACGTCGCAGCTTCGCCTGGATGCCGTGCTTGATACGATTGCCCGCAGCACGGCGGATTTATTAGGCACGGACACCTGCGCGATCCTGCTGCTTGATGAAGCAAACGAGACACTGAACATCAAAGGCTCGCATGGCCTGAGCGAGCAGGTCATCACGCAGACCCATGATCGTTTAGGCGAAAGCATTGCCGGGCGCGTTGCCTTGACAGGCGAACCGTTAATTATCAACGATCTGCCGAATGATTCCCGCTTTTATAATCCTGCGGCTGAACATGAGGGGCTATTGGCCTGCGCCAGCGTTCCGTTGATTGCAAAAGATCGGATTATCGGCACGTTAGACGTGCATAGCAAAACCACGCTGCACGCTTTCGGGGAAGATCAGGTCTATTTTCTGCACATGCTCGCCCGGCAAGCGACCATCGCGATTGAAAACGCCCGATTATATGATCAGGTGCATACCGCGTATCACGATGTCAAAACCTTGAATGAGCGCCTGCAATTGAGCAACACGAAGTTAGCGCAGCAGCAGAGCGAGATTCTGCGCCAGTCCGAACATCTGAAACGCGCCAACACGGAATTGGCGGTCACGCTGGAACACCTGAAAACGACGCAGCAGGAATTGATTCACTCCGAAAAAATGGCGGCGCTTGGGCAATTGGTCGCCGGAATCGCGCATGAAATCAATACGCCGTTGGGGGCAATCCGTTCCGCCGTCGGCAGCATCTCCCATGCCCTGACGCAGACATTGGCGGAATTGCTTCCGTTTTTCAAAACCGTCTCAGAAGAACGCGCCCGCGATTTCTTTGCGCTGTTAGACGCGGCGTTACAGAAAGATACCACAATTACCGCCAAAGAGCGCCGCCACCTGCGGAGAAACGTCATGGAATTTCTTGATGCGCATGCCATTTCGGACGCGCATAAAACGGCGGACATTCTGGTCGATCTGGGCGTCTATCAAGGCTTAGATGGCTTTTTGCCGCTTCTCGGCGATGAACAGCATGTGCAGATATTGAATATCGCGTATGATATTGCCGGGTTGCAGGAAAGCGCCCACATCATTTCCACAGCGACCGACCGCGCATCAAAAGTCGTCTTTGCGTTGAAAGCTTATGCGCATTATGATCGATCGGAAGACATGGTGTCGGCGAATCTGATCAGCGGCATTGAGACGGTGTTGACGCTGTATTACAATCAATTGAAGCATGGCGTCGAACTCCGGCGCAATTATCAGGAACTTCCCTCCATGCTGTGCTATCCGGACGAATTGAATCAGGTCTGGACGAATCTGATTCACAATGCGTTGTATGCGATGAAAAATCGCGGCGTATTGACGATTGACGCTCGGCAGGAAGGCGACGAGGCCATGGTGGCGATTACGGATACCGGCGAAGGCATTCCCAAAGAAATTCACGATAAAATTTTCGACCCGTTTTTTACGACCAAGCCGCCGGGGGAAGGGAGCGGCCTCGGTTTAGATATTGTGCGTAAAATCATTGAAAAACATCAGGGGCGTCTGGAAGTCGCCAGCCAGCCGGGACAGACGACATTTCGCGTCTTCTTGCCCATGCGCTCGGCGTAAACAATACGAACGATGTAAACAGATGTCTAACCCTGGAACGTTACGTTGTAATTATTTAACGTGAGTTTTGGATAAGGTTTTTTGCCACAGATGTTCACAAATTTTCACAGATGTTGGGAGATACGCCTGAGAAATCTGTGCCAATCTGTGTGAATCTGTGGCGAGGAATGCTTATCCAGAATTCACGTTATTTACCACGAAACACTCTGGGAATTCGTCTGCTCTCTCAGAAAAATACGTGCATATTTTCGTGTGTTTCGTAGTGAATGCGATTTACTTCCTAACACTTTTATAGTTCAGTTCCTAACAAAAACTACAACGAATACAAGAAGGGAACGAATTGAAGGGGAAAGCGGCTCGAATTCGCTCTTTTCTTGAATTCGCTGTAGTTTTTGTTAGGAACTGAAGTGACTGCGAAATAGTTGCGTTAATTTTTATACACATTTCGTCTTCCCGGAATCGTGTCGGGCGAGCAGGCAAGATGTTGCGAAACATTCACGTGTCAATGTCTTCTTGGAATTTCCAATTATGAAAGAATCGGTAATCTTGTGCGTGGACGACGAAAAAGTGGTGCTGAACAGCCTGCGGCGGCAATTATATGACACGCTGGAACACGATGTCATTATCGAAACGGCGGAAAGCGGCGAAGAGGCGCTGGAAGCGTTTCAGGATTTGCAGATGCAATGGCATGAACTGCCGTTAGTGATTTCAGATCATATTATGCCGGGCATGAAAGGTGATGAATTTTTAGAACGCATTCATGCGCTTTCCCCAAAAACGTTGACCATCATGCTGACCGGACAGGCCGATATGCGGGCGGTAATTCATGCGGTGAATCATGCGAATCTGTATCGCTATATCGCCAAACCCTGGGAACATACCGATCTGTATTTGACAGTGAAGGAAGCTTTGCATAAATATTATCAGGAGAAAAAACTGGCGGAACAGAACGTGCAGTTGCAGCAGGCGAATCAGCAATTAGAAGCGTATGCCTCGACCCTCGAACAGCGCGTGGCGGAGCGCACCGTCGAATTGGAAATCGCCAACCAGCAGCTCCAGCGTTTAGCGAACTTAGATGGCTTGACACAAGTGGCGAATCGGCGAAAATTCGACGATTACCTCTCGCAGGAATGGAAGCGTCATGTCAGAGAAGATCAACCGCTGTCACTGATTATCTGCGATATCGATTTTTTTAAACGCTATAATGATACGCATGGTCATCTGCAAGGAGATGAATGTCTGAAGCAGATCGCGGCGACGCTCCGCAAGAATGCGCGGCGTCCGGCAGACCTTGTGGCGCGATATGGCGGCGAAGAATTCTGCGTGATTCTTCCCAACACTGATGAAGAAGGGGCAATCAATGTTGCCACTGCCATTCAAACCGACCTTCAATCGCTGCGCCTTGAACACAGAGCCTCCAGCGTCTCGCCATATATCACGTTAAGCATCGGCGTCGCGACCACCATTCCGGATCATATCCAGACGCCCGACGAGTTGATTGAGACGGCTGATAAAGCCCTGTATGACGCGAAAATGCGCGGAAGAGACCGCGTCATTTTTTTCCCGCTCACGTGAACCGATTGGGCTTTGACGACTATGCTGATTGAATTATCGCCCCCAAAAACGCCGGATATTTTAGTGGTTGATGACACGCTCGCCAATTTACGGCTGCTGACCGGTCTGCTCATGCAAGAAGGGTATAGCGTTCGTCCTGTTCCTGATGGGCATCTTGCACTAAAATCAGCGCTTGCGCAGCCGCCGGATGTGGTGTTGTTAGATATTATGATGCCCGATATGAGCGGATTCGATGTCTGCGTCGAATTGAAAGCGCATGCGGAAACTCGCGATATTCCTGTCATTTTTATCAGCGCGTTGAACGAGGTCTTCGATAAAGTCCATGCCTTTGCGATAGGCGGCGTTGATTACATTACGAAACCGTTTCAAACCGATGAAGTGTTGGCGCGCGTCAAAACGCATCTTAATCTCTTGCAGTCGCAAAAGCGCCTGCAAGAGCAGAATATCCTGCTGCATCAGGAAATCCAGGAACGGCAGCAGGCGGAAGCCGCTTTGCAGCACCGGAATGAGCAAGTCGGCCTTTTAGCGCGTGTCAGCCAGATGTTTAGCTCGTCCTTAGAATTGCAGCATGTGTTGAAGACCGCGCTCACAGAAATCCAGGCGTTGCTGCGTGTCGTTTCCGCGTCATTCTGGCTGTTCTCCAATGATCGGACAACATTGGTCTGCATGGAGGCCATCGGCCCGAATACGGCCAATCTCATGCACTGGCATTTGCCCATTGGCGAAGGAATTACAGGATGGGCAGCCCAGCATGGCGAAAGCGTGATTGTTCAAGATACCCGCCGGGATTCCCGGCATATTAAAACAGTGGATGAGCAAAGCGGCATGGAAGTGCGCTCAATGATCAGCCTTCCGCTGCAAGCGAAAGGCGAGGTGATCGGCGTCCTGAACGTTGTGGATGAAACGCCGGATCATTTTTCTTCGGAAGAATTGCTCCTGTTAGAGCCGATTGCCGCCGCTGCCGCCATCGCCATTGAAAACGCGCGTCTCTATTCGACGGCACAGCAGGAAATTGCGGAACGTGTGCAGGCAGAACAGGCGTTGCTGCTGACGCACAACGAACTTAAACAGACATTGCAGCATTTGCAGCAGACGCAGGCGCAGCTGATCGAATCGGAGAAAATGGCCGCGTTAGGGCAGTTAGTCGCGGGCATTGCTCACGAAATCAACTCGCCGCTGGCAGCCATTCGCTCTTCGATTGAAAGCCTGTCCCGCACGCTCAATCAAAATATCGAGGGGCTGCCGGAATTTCTCCAGTCGCTTTCCCCGGAACGGCGGCAGCAGTTTTTTACCGTTGTCCGCTACGCCCGGCATAAAGATCAGACGCTCTCGTCTCGCGAAGAGCGGGAATACATGCGGGAAGTGTGCGAGAGATTAGAGCATCTGCCGCTTCAAGAGCCGCGCCGGATTGCTTCCATGCTTGTCAGTATGGGACTCTATACACAAGAGGCGCTCTCATTCATTCTCCCCTTGCTGCAAGAGCCTCAATCTCAAGAGGTGCTGTCTCATGCGTACCACCTTGCGGGATTGCATGAAAGCACGCAGACCATCCTCTCTGCCACAGAACGCGCTTCGAAAGTGGTCTTTGCGCTGAAAAGTTACGCCCATTATGACCATTCCAGCGTCATGGTGCAGGCGAACATTGTGGAGGGCATCGAAACCGCTTTAACCTTGCATCAAAATCAGATCAAACACCATGTCGAAATTATCCGGCAATATGAGGCCACGCCGCACATCCTCTGCTTTCCAGATGAATTGGTGCAAGTCTGGGCGAATCTGATTCACAACGCGCTGCAAGCGATGAATTATCGCGGAACGCTGACCATTCAAGTCAGGCAGGAATCCGACGCAATTGTGGTGGCGGTGACGGATACTGGAAGCGGCATTCCTGAAGATTTGCTGGAAAAAATTTTCGACCCGTTTTTCACCACCAAGCCGCCGGGCGAAGGGAGCGGTTTAGGGCTTGATATTGTCAAAAAGATTATTGGCAAACATCACGGCAATATTCAGGTGACAAGTCAGACAGGGCAGACGACATTTTCTGTCAGGCTGCCGATGTCATACCAATAACCTGAGCAGAGAGCATAATTTGACGACGAGGCGTAACCGCATCGGAACGTAAATGTTTAAGAGCGTATAGGAGTGTCAAATCTTGATTTGACACGCGAAATCAAGATTTCGCACTCCTAAAAATTCACGTGACAGGGTAGTAATTTATGATGCAAAATTTGTATGGTTTGAAAAACCTCCTTCACGACGACGGAATCTTTTTTTGTCTCAGCGGGCCGATTTCTCAACGATTTGTCACGGAAATCGGCGCGATGCTGGAACAAAAAATGAATATGGAAAATGCGAGCCGTACCACCATTCTCAGGGTGTTTTCGCTGGTGGTCGAAAAAATGCAAAATATCATCCATTATTCCGATGAAAAGGCGATAGACGAAAACAGCGGAGATGACCCCGAAAAACCGCTGAGTTTTGGAATTATTGCTATTGGGTATGAGCAGGAGCGCTATTTCGTGCTGAGCGGCAACCTCATTGCCGCAAGCAAAGTCGAACGGCTGCGGCAGCGCTTGCTGCAAATCCAGCGCATGGGCAAAGACGAATTGAAAGAATATTATCGCGAACAGCGCCGCAAAGAGCCTGAAACCGGAAGCAAAGGCGCAGGATTGGGCTTAATCGAAATCGCCAAAAAAGCGAGCGAGCCCATCGAATTTGATTTTATTCCGGTGAATGAAGCCATGTCTTTTTTTTCAATGAAAACAATCATTTGAACAACGACGATCAGCATGAAGGAAGAGAGAGGGAGTATTCAGGAGAGGATGATGAAAAACTTGAAAATAAATGCGACCGAGTGCACGCCTTCGATATATTTTAACGCGCAAGAACATGTCTTAGAAATTCGAGGAACATCGTACCCGGAAAATACTGCCGCGTTTTATACCCCCGTATTCGACTGGTTAGAGGAATATTTTGGATTGCTCCAAGATGCGGATATTACGGTCAATATCGAAATCGTCTATTTCAACAGCGGGTCGTCAAAAGCGCTGCTGGAATTTTTTGATCTGCTTGATGACGCGGCGTTTCGGGGAATGGGCGTGACCGTGAACTGGATTTATGAGCAAGACGATGACGATATGCGCGAATATGGCGAAGAATTTGTCGAAGATTTTCGCAGACTGACGTTTCATTTTATCAAAAAAGCTAAATGATGCGAATGCTCAGACATCCTCCTGGCGATATGCGCCAGCACGATACTGACGTACAGGGAATCTATGAACATGATCCATGCCGCTCCGCTTCTTCCGATTGCGACCGCTCTTCGTGACGGAACGCGCAATCTGCGCGAATATCTTCAAGAAATGTGCGACCGAATCGAGACGCTCGATCCTGAAGTGCAGGCATTTATTCCAGAGCCAAACCGCCGGGAACGGCTGCTGAGCGAGGCTGATGCATTGGTGGCACGCTATCCAGAACCGGGCTCGCGTCCGCCGCTGTTCGGCGTATTGATCGGCGTGAAAGATATTTTCCGCGTCAACGGCTTTCCGACTCAGGCGGGCAGTTTGCTGCCAGTTGACCTGTTTGCGGGGGAAGAAGCGGCGTGCGTGACGCTGTTAAAACAGGCCGGAGCGCTCATCGCCGGAAAAACCGTCACCACTGAATTTGCCTACTTCGAGCCTGGCCCGACGCGCAACCCGCATCATCTCGCGCATACGCCGGGCGGCTCCAGCAGCGGTTCTGCGGCAGGCATGGCTTGCGGCTTCTTTCCTCTCGCGCTCGGCACGCAGACCATCGGTTCTGTCATCCGTCCCGCCGCCTATTGCGGAGTTATCGGATTCAAGCCGAGTGTTGATCGCATTCCCACCGCCGGAATGCTGTATTTTTCCAAATCCGCAGATCATGTCGGCCTGTTTACGCAAGATATTGACGGGATGGAACACGCTTGCGCGATCCTTTGTCATGGCTGGAGCGCGGTTGTGCCGTCTGACTCGCTTCCGACGCTTGGCATCCCCGACGGCGATTATCTTGCCCAGGCGTCGGCAGATGGGCTGGCGGCGTTCGAGAGACAGGTTGAACAATTAGCACAGTCTGGTTTTTTGATCAAACGAATTCCAATGTTCCACGATATTCAGAAGATCAACCAGCGCCACAAACTCATGACCGTCGCCGAAGCCGCTCAGGAACATGCCGCCTGGTTTGCGGCCTACCGAGATCGGTATCGTCCGCGCCTGACAGAAGCGATTCTGCAAGGCCAGCGCGTCGCGCCAGACATCCTGGCGGCAGGTCGGGCGTCGCAGATAGAATTGCGGCAACGGCTTGATGAGGCACAGACGCAGCATGCCATTGATCTCTGGATTTCTCCGGCGGCGACTGGCGAAGCCCCAATTGGAATTCACGCCACTGGCGACCCGAATATGAACCTCCCCTGGACGCACGCTGGCGTCCCGACCTTGAGCATTCCCGCCGGATTCTCCCGCAATGGCCTGCCATTCGGCCTGCAATGCAGCGCCCGCTTCTGGCAAGACGAACGCTTGCTCGCATGGGGCAAATCCATCAGCGCTGCCTTCAATTTGCCTCTATAGCGCGATTCATTGCGCTCCGATGCTGAGGTGTCAGACAGTTCCAAAGTGTCTGACACCTTCTCCATAATGTGTTGTGTCATTAATCTAATAGCCAACGCAAGAAGTTGGCATAACTTTGAATATGTTGTAGGGTTTTCACTAAAGAGCGTCGATTTTTTTTACAGTGATTACTTTTTCGAGAAACGCCTTTATTTTAGCGATAATACGGCATAATTACCTTCATGTTCATCCTGATGGTGTCGATTTTTTTTACAATACAGATTCCTTCCCAAACGTCGCACCCTCTTCATACAGAACAATACAAGTTACAGAAATTCTTTATTATCACATTTTTCTTGTTATTTTACAATATGTTACAGAATCATGAGTCGTGAAATACATCTTCGTGGCATATTCTCTGCATAATGAATAATCGATATGTGGAATGGACGTTATCATCATTATACGAAACGGAGTAACGGAGGATTAAATGTTATGAAATTGCAGGCGAATCTGGTATGTGGCATGGCAATGGCGGCGATGCTTTCTTTGCTTCCAATTCAGGCAATGGCTCTTGGGTTAGGGACTGCCGGTCAGTTCAATACGTTTGTTTTCGAAGATTTTGTTGGCAGTTCTGATACAGAAGGCAAATTAGCGGTTGGCAGAAATGCGACGTTAACCGGTTACAACGTCGGCTTGAAAGCGACCGATACGGAAAATGTATTGGTTGTTGGCAACGATTTGAATTATACGAATGGCGAAGTTCGCGGAGATGCGATTGTCGGCGGAAAGATCACCTCATCAGGCGCGACTTTCAAAGGGGAAAAATTAGAAAACCAAACAACGCTTCCTGTTGATTTTGCGGCGGAACAGGCGTATTTGCAAGAATTATCCGAAAGCTTATCTGATCTTGTCGCAAATGGCACGACTACGACAACATCATGGGGCGAGATAAAACTGGTCGGCGATAAGAATAGCAAAGTACAAGTGTTCAATATCAATGGTAGTGATTTAAGTAAAGCGAATACGTTAAATTTAGATTTAACCAGCCTTGCTCAGGATGCAACTGTCGTATTTAATCTGTCCGGCGATGTCAGCGGGTTTAGTAATATGGGTATGTGGGCACTGGATTCGATTAAAAGCAGAGTGCTCTTCAATTTTTACGAAGCCCAAAATGTGAATATTGGTAGTGTTGCCGTGTTAGGCAGCATTCTTGCTCCGAAAGCGCAGATCAAAACGGAGTGGGGAGTTATTTGGGGAACGACGGTTGCCAAATCGTGGAGTGGCCCGGCTCAACAAAATCATGTGCCGTTTACAGGGACAATCCCGACGCCGATTCCAACAACACCCCCAGTAGTACCGACAACGGTCCCGCCCACAGTGACAGCGGTTCCGGAGCCGACGACATTGTTGTTGCTTGGTCTTGGCTTGCTTGGAGTTGTCGGCGCTGCTCGTAAAGTGCGCAAGTAATTCATGCCCTTGTTTTCCCCCGGCAGGCATTCGCCTGCCGGTTTTTTTGTCTTCTCGCGTTCCTGCCAACTTTTTCTGATAAACTCTTGACAGCATTGCGCCTCTCTGATACGCGATTTTTGTCTTTTCATGCCATGATATTCACCTGAACGCGACCGATATGACGAATATTGCCGATTCATCGTTGTCCTCAGAACCTTCGAAAGCTCGCCCGGTCTTAAAATGGGCGGGAGGCAAGGTGCAGCTTTTGGCGCAATTTGCGCGGCATTATCCGCAAGAATTAGCCGCTGGTCAGATTGATACGTACATCGAGCCATTTCTCGGCGGCGGCGCGGTGTTCCTCGATGTCGCGCAGCGTTTTCCCATTCGCCGCGCCTATTTGTTCGACATTAACCGCGAATTGATTTTGACATATTCGGTCATCAAACACGCGCCGCATGAATTATGCGAGGCATTGCGAACGTTGGCCGCTGATTACGAACAGCGCGACTCCGACGCGAAAAGCGAGCTTTTTTACGAGGTACGCACGTTATACAATGCGCAGCGCTACCATTTCGATTATGAGACCTTTTCGACAGAATGGGTTGTCAGAGCGGCGCGGATGATCTTTTTGAATAAAACCTGTTATAATGGCCTGTTTCGCATGAACAGGCGCGGGGATTTCAACGTGCCGTTCGGACGCTACAAGCGCCCCGCCCTGTTTGACCGGGAAAATATTTTACAGGTCTCCCGCATTCTTCAGATCGCCGAGATTCACACCGGCGATTTTTCGGCCTGCCGCGATAAGGTCAGCGGAAAGGCATTTGTCTATTTTGATCCGCCCTATCGCCCAATCAGCAAGACCTCAAGCTTTACATCGTATTCGAAAGACGCCTTCGGCGATCAGGAACAAGTCCGGTTAGGGCAATTTTACGAGACGTTAGCCAGAGAAACCTCAGCAAGGCTGATGTTGAGCAATTCTGATCCGAAAAATTGCGCTCCGAACGATCATTTTTTTGAACAGTTGTACCAACAATTTCATATTTATCGCGTATCTGCCAAACGAATGATTAATTCCAACGCGCAAAAACGGGGCGAAATTTCCGAATTAGTCATCACGAATTACGAGGTCGCATGATGCGCCATTCTCAGAATGACGACGCCTGGCAGCGCGTCTTCGATGAGCCATCACTCGGCTTGCTTACGGCTATCGAACACAAGGGATTTGCCTCGGTCTCTGCGGAGCAACTCAAAGCCATAGGCCGCCGCGAACCGAGGCTGATGGCGAAATTCGATACATCAGGCGAGCGTCCTGACATTTTCAAACGTCATGCTCTTGCCATTTTTCCAGTCGAAAACGGGCGGTACGTGATTCTTTCAGACCCGAAACATGCCGCGTATTTTCACTTACAGGACGAGCTTGCCTCACTGCCGCCGGAGCGTTTTCGCTCCAACTGTTTGCTTCAACGGTTTCACACCTATCCCAGCAACCAGCATTTCAGCGAAACGCAGGCGATTGATTTTGCGTATATTTCCAACCTGCTCCAGACATTTGTCGAAGATGAGGCGTTAGCGCTGACCTTGCGCGGACGACTGCGTTCCGGCGATTTTTGGTTGAGGCTGCCCGACGGACGCGCTCAGGTTCAGGTCTCCGGCGTCCAGATCGAAATTGACTCCGGCTATGAAAGCGAGCGGGCGATTTACTTGATTGAAGCCAAAATCGGCAAACGCGACGATTTTCATATCCGCCAGTTGCTCTATCCCTATCTTGAATGGTCGCAACGCTCGACAAAAATGATTGTGCCGATCTTGTTGATCTATTCGAACGGACTCTACTATTTTTTTCAATTCGAATTTCAGCAGCAGTTTGGCGAAATGCGGGTCATGAAAAAACGCTGTTACTCATTGGAACAAGCGCCACGCCTGCGCGTTAATCTTGCTGAATGGCTGCGCCGCGTTTCGGTAGAGGGCGAGCCGCCGGAGATACCATTTCCGCAAGCCGACGATTTAGATACAGTGGTTGAGGTGACGCATCTCATTGCTGATGGCAAAACGACGAAACGCGACCTGGCGGAGTTTTTCGAATTTAATGAACGACAAGGGGATTATTACGCGAATGCGGCGGCATATCTTGGCTTGATTAAGCGGCAGCACCGTGAATTTGCCCTGTCTGCCGCAGGCTCGCGATTTGTTCAGATGGCTTCCCGAAACGAACGCGCGGCGTACTTATTGGAATATGTGCTGAAGCGCCCGATTTTTCGTGATTTGCTCGCCTTGCTTTGCGCGAAATCGCTTTCGTCGTCGTCATTGTTTCCCGCGCCGCTTTCGCCGGATGACGTGCCGCAGCAGGAGATCATCCGCATCATGCTTCGTCATCAGGCATTACGCGAAACCACCGCCGCCCGCCGCGTTGCCACGATTCGGAGTTGGATCAAGTGGCTGTTCAAAAACTGCGATCTGATATGATTGAAAGGGGAGGGGAAATGTTGCTGTCAGACACGTTCAACGTGTCTGACAAATTTTTTTACGGTGTTTGCTGATTTTCAGAGGCATGGTCGGCTGACTGCTTGCGAAAAAATTCATCTTTCACAGTGAGAAGAATCAGCAGCGCCACGCCGATGCTGATCGCAGAATCCGCGATGTTGAATGACGGCCAGCGGTATGTTTTGATGTAAAATTCCAGAAAATCCACGACATAGTTCAAGCGCACTCGATCAATAAAATTCCCGCACGTTCCGCCAAGAATCAGGGTAAACGCAAGCAACATCCCTTTGCGTTCATGCTGCCCCTGCCAGATCAACCAGGACAACACAATCATTGCGGCAAAGCTGATGGCGCTTAACAACCAGAGTTTTCCCTGAAAAATGCCGAACGCAGCGCCAGTATTTTCAACATACACCAGATTAAAGAAACCGGGAATCACTTTAACGTAGGGTCTGATCTGGCTGATCCAGAATTTGCTCACTTGATCCAGCAGGACGATCCCCGCTGCCAGGCTGTACATGGTCAGGCGAATGTTCACGATGTTCCTTTTCTTCTGCTAAAATAATAGTTAATTCGTCACCGGGAAATATACGGGAACGCGGCGTCAGATTGTTCCAGCGCATCAACGCTTCGGGCTGAACGTGATAATGCGCCGCAATTGTCCAGAGGTTATCCCCTTTTTGCACCGTATAGACAAAACTCTGCTGCTGTTTCGCCTCAAGCGCGTCGTCGGGCTGCGGCGTGGGAGTCGGCAGCATGACCTCGGCCTGACAATCGCAGGGTTCAGCATCTAGCGCTTGCTGCCTGAGAAGTTGCAAATGTTCTTTCCGCAATTCGCGAAGCTCGCTCCGCAGCAATTCTTCGTCACTCAGGGCTTTTTCCCGAAGCAACAGCGCATATCCCCAGAAGAGCGCCACCATCACGAGAAAACCTGCCCAGATCATGACGGACAACGGGAGAGGAGATGTTGGCTGCGAAGAATGGGGTTCACTCATACAACTTCACATTGACAGGTCACGCCCTGTCAGGTTGACGAATTCAGCGAATACGACGCGGGAAAATATAGAGAATCTTCAGAGAAATGTAAAGAAAAAAATGTGCCGGGAAACGATTCCCGGCACAAAATAACTGGCCTACGATTACGCGAAAAATTAGCTCTTTTTGCCGCGTTTTTTGACAGCCTTCCGAATCATGACCATACTATTCGTCGCGCCTGGCACTGATCCCAAAACAAAAATCACGTTCGTATCTTCACGCACTTCAACGACTTTCAGGCTTTGAACTGTCACGCGCTCATTGCCTTTTTGTCCCGCCATCTTTCTCCCTTTGAAGACTTTTCCAGGATAGGTGGCCGACCCGATTGACCCGCCGTGACGGAAATATTCATGTGTACCATGCGACATTTCGGATGAACCCGCAAAATGATGCCGTTTGATGACGCCAGAATATCCTTTTCCTTTGGAAGTCCCTGTGACATCAATGTAATCTCCGGCTTGAAAGATATTCACTTTGATTTCCTGGCCGGCTTCATATTGCCCGATTTCATCTTCTGTCAGGCGAAATTCGCGCAAATACCGTTTCGCCGGGACATTCGCTTTGTCAAAATGTCCCAATTCCGGCTTGGTCAAGCGCTGGCGCTTTTTGTCGAGAAACCCCAACTGTACGGCGTTATAATTGTCGGTTTTAATCGTCTTTTTCTGAACAATCGGGCATGGCCCAGCTTCAATGACTGTGACGGGAATCGCATTGCTGTTTTCATCGAAAATCTGCGTCATTCCCAGCTTTCTCCCTAAAATTCCGATTGGCATGTGACGTATCTCCTTTATTTTCTGATACATAATAATGAGGCAGCGGTTCCTGATACGCGCAGGAACATACGTTAGGGATGTCCCTCTTTGCTCGCTGACACCTTGATTTGACAGAGTGGTATTCTTGTGAAAACGGCGGGATTCTTGTCAAGGACTATTGCATGAAAGACAAAAAATTTTCAATCGCCTTGGAAAAATCATTGACCATGCAACCGATGGCTGTTTAGATGACGGCGTTATGCCAATTGCGATTAAACGAATCATGAATTGTGCGTCGAAACACTGTCAAGGATGATATGTCATGAAAATCGCGCGGTTTTCCGTTCATCGTCCCATTTTTACGATCATGATGATGCTGATCATCATCCTCTTAGGCGCGATTTCATTAAGCCGCCTGCCGATTGACCTGATGCCGGACATCACGTATCCGACGCTGTCCGTGTCCACAAATTACAGCAACGTCGGCCCCGAAGAAATCGAACAACTCATCACGCGCCCGATTGAAGAAGCGATGAGCGCCGTCGCAGGCGTTGAGGAAGTGACCTCAACCTCGTCGCAAGGCCGGAGTTCGGTGCGGCTGAGTTTCGCATGGGGCACAGACCTCACGGAAGCGGCGAACGATATTCGCGACCGGCTCGACCGCGTCATTTCCCGTCTGCCGGAAGAGGCGGAACGCCCGACGCTGCGCAAATTCGACGCCTCCGCCATGCCGATTCTGATGATTGGCGCAGCCTCTGCGCTTGATCCCATCGAAGCCCGCAATCTGCTGGAAACGCAGGTGAAAAATCGTATGGAGCGGATTCCCGGCATCGCGTCGTTCGATATTTTCGGCGGATCGGAACGAGAAATCCACGTCAACTTTCGCGTTGAAGATATTAACGCACTCGGCTTGTCGCTGGATCAAGTCATGACCAATCTCCGCGCCGCCAATCAAAATGTGCCGGGCGGGACAGTGCAGCAGGGGAATTTGGAAGTCACGGTCAGAACGCCGGGAGAATACGTCAATATCGAGGAACTCGGCGATACCGTCATCGCGACACGAGAAGGGACGCCGGTCAAGCTGCGAGAAATTGCCAGCATCGAAGAAGGGACGCCACGCGCCAGCAATATCATTCGAATCAACGGCACGCCGGGCATGTACCTCGCCATCTCCAAACAATCCGGCACAAACACCGTACAGGTGGCGCGTGCCGCGCTCAAGGAATTGGAAAAGATCAATCGCGATATTCCGCAGATTCAATTGATTCCCATCGTGGATTCCTCGAAATATATCGAACGCTCAATAGCAAACGTCTCCAATTCGGCGCTCTATGGCGGCGTATTGACGATTCTCGTGCTGTTCGTGTTCCTGCGGAATTTCCCCAGCACGCTTGTTATTTCTACAGCGATCCCGCTTTCAATCATCGCCACGTTCGTGCTGCTCTATTTCAACGGCTTCACGCTGAACATCATGACGCTCGGCGGGTTGGCGCTTGGAGTCGGCATGATGGTCGATAACGCCATCGTCGTGCTGGAAAATATCACGCGCTTTCGCGAAGAAAAAGGATTGGATGGAATGCAAGCGGCGGTCGAAGGCGCGGAAGAAGTCACCGCCGCCATCATCGCCGGGACGCTGACGACTGTTGTCGTCTTTTTGCCGATGATTTTCATTCGCGGCATGGTCGGCGTCATGTTCAAGCAACTCGCGTATGTCGTGACCTTTTCGCTGCTCTGTTCGCTATTTGTCGCGCTGACATTAGTGCCGATGCTGTCCGCCCATCTGCATAAGCCGCCCAGCCTTGAAAACGGCGAGAAAAAACATCGCATCTACCGCCTCAGCGAACTCCTGCTTCGACACATTGAAGCCGGATATGCCGGAGTGCTTGATGTCGCCTTGAATCACCGCCTGCTTGTCGTGTTGGCCGCCGTCCTTCTCATTGGAGGAAGCATGTTGTTGATTCCGCTTGTGGGGTTCGAACTCATGCCTGCTGCCGATGAAGGAGAAGTTCGCGTCACGGTTCAGGCGGAAGCCGGGACGCGCTTAGATGTCTTCAATGAATTGATGAAGCCGATTGAGGCGCGGATTCTGGAGGCCGTGCCGGAGACGGAAAAGTCGCTCGTTTCGATTGGCGGCTCATGGGGCGGCGGAGCGCGAAGCGGCGATCTGCGCTTGACGCTGAAACCAGCCAAAGAACGCACCAGAACAAGCGA
>CAZMEO010000004.1:27177-31879 GCA_964565315.1 uncultured Candidatus Moduliflexus sp.
AAAGCAGCAGACATGAAATTGAGCGTGTCGCAAATCGCTAATATGCTGAAAACCGTGATTCAGGGGTCAACAGCGACGTACTATCGCGTCAGGGGCAAAGAATACCCGATTATCGTGAAGGTCAAGGACGCTGACAAAATCGGACTCGATGAATTGCTGAATTTAACGCTGACGAATTCGACGGGGCAGCCGATTGTCCTGCGAAATGTCGTGCGGGTGGATTCGGGCAAAGGGCCGACGAATATCGAACGGAAAAATCAGGAACGCATTGTCACCGTGTCATTGAATATCAGCGGGCGCGACATGGGGCACATCGTCGAAGACGTGCAAGAAGCGTTGGCAACGATTCCCGTGCCGAGGGATTTCAGCATCGGATTCGGCGGCGACGTGGAAGAGCAGCAAAAATCGTTTCGAGAATTACTCACCAGTTTGACGTTAGCGCTGCTGTTAGTCTATATGGTGATGGCGTGTCTCTACGAATCGCTGCGCGACCCGTTCGTCGTGATGTTTTCCGTCCCGCTTGCCATTATCGGCGTGGTGTTGCTTCTTTTCCTCACCAGAACCACATTTAACGTCCAATCCTACATCGGCTGCATCATGTTAGGCGGCATCGTCGTCAACAATGCCATTCTGCTTGTTGATCACGCCAATCAACTCAAACGGGAAGGCGTTCCGCTGCGACAGGCGATTGAAGAGGCGGGGCGTCATCGCTTGCGCCCAATTCTGATGACCTCGCTGACCACAATGCTTGGCTTGCTTCCGTTAGCGCTCGGCGTCGGCGAAGGCGGCGAAGCGCAAGCTCCGTTAGCGCGGGCTGTCATCGGCGGGTTATCCAGTTCCACGCTGATTACGCTGGTTTTTGTTCCGGTGGTGTATTCGCTGTTCGAGGGATTGAAGAAAACGAAGAAGGGCGTCGAATAAGTTGTCAGACACGTTTCACGTGTCTGGCAACGCTCGTATTATAAATACGGTTGAATCTGTTGAATATTTTGCCGGGCTTCCTGGCATTTCGGATCGCATTCAAGTGCCTGCTGGTAATATCCGTAGGCTTGCTGATATTGGTTTTTGCTCTGGGCGACCGCCCCAAGCCCAACATATCCATCAGGTTTCTTCGGCGTTAATTCCGCGACTTTGCGGTAATACTCTTCTGCTTTTGCGAAATCCTTCGTCATCAAATACGCATATCCTAAATAGTCATACACTTCGGGCATGATAATATCATGCCTGAAATACAGATGAAATTCTTTAATAGCTTCTTTATAACGCGCCGCATGAAAAAGAAATAAGCCGAGATCATAGTGAATCGCCCAATTATATGGCTCAAGCTCCACGACTTTCCGATAGCAGCGTTCTGCCAACGGCAATTTCCCTTGTTCTGAGGCGAAATCCCCCAGCATCTTATATTCGGCAGGCGTAATCACTTCGGTTTCCGTTGTTTGCCCTGCATTGACCCGCCGGTGTACTCGAATAAGCAACACGAACAACAGCAGCACCGTCAAAACCGAGATAATCAGGCCGACCCACAAAAACAAGTCCAATGATAACACGGGGACAAAACGTTGCATACTGGCTTGTATCGTTGCGAAAACGCCTTGCCGGTCGTTAGATGCTTCCGCTGGCGAAATTGGCTGGGCTGCCGGCGTATTCGCTGGCTGCGGGCTTGGGGTCGCCGTCGGAATTGCTGTGGGAGTCGCTATCGGTTCTGCCGGTGTCGTAAGCAGCATGGCCTGTTCTGGCGTTGGCTCTTGCAAAGGAATCTCTGCCGCCGCCGCAATCGTCGGAGTTGATTCCGGCGTCAGCATTGGAACAGGCGACGGAGTCGGCGTTGGTTCCGGAGTTATCGTGGGAGTTGGAGATGGCGACGGCGTCGGCTCTGGCGTCAGCGTAGGTGTCGGAGTTGATGCCGACGTCACGGTCGGAGTTGGGGATGGCGTCAACGTCAACGCTGGAGTGACCGTCGGAGCGGGCGACGGTATCGATGTTGGCGTGATCAGTTGTTGAAGCGTTTCTGGCGCAGCTTGAGTAGATACGAATGAATACTGCGCTAACGCTCCCTGACTGGCAGCGTAAATTTTGAGATAGTGCGCCTTCGGATTGATCACGCGAACGAGGCCGGGCGTCGCAATTTGACGCGCTTCAATTGGTTCAGCATACGGGTCATCGCCGAAGATTTCCAGCATGACTGTTCCTTCGATATTGATCACTTCTATATCAGTCACGACGCTCAATCCTTGCGCAGGTTCGGCTGTAATTTTCAACCAGTCGGTTTTATCCCCGCGATCATAATTGATCCAGCGCGAATCGCTTTTCAGCCGAATATCAGTGGCGTGTTCCGGAAAAAAATTATCGCCGGAATTCTCATCAGGCTCGAACGCCATTGCAGGCTGCGCTCGCAGAAAATTCAGGCGCTCTCCTTGCCAGTAAATTGCCATCCCGATCAGGAGCATCACGAGCAGTCGGAATTTATCGTCGTGTTTCATAACTCACCATCCATCATCAGATTGCCAGAGTCAGATCGTCTCTCCCAATGAGTGCATGAAGAATAGGCAATTGTAAGTGCCGCGCAACCAAGTTATGATGGTGTCTTCGAAGTATCAATTTTTTGAATAATCGTTTTCCAGACAGCCTGGACGCCTTCTGCGGTCAGAGAAGAAAATTGTAACACCGCCTCGTTTTCTTGAAGTTCAAGGGTATCGCGAATGATCTCGCACTGTTTTGCGCGCCTCGTTCCTGGAATTTTATCAATTTTCGTGGCGACGAAAATCGTAGGAATCTGCTGCGCTTGCAGCCATTGGCGCATTCGAATATCGTGCTGCGAAGGGACGTGGCGAGCATCAAGCAGCAGCACCACGCTTTTCAGTTGTTCGCGCTGTCGAAGATAGGATTCGATCATCGGCTGCCAGCCGCGGCGCACGGCTTCCGGCACTTTCGCAAAACCATAGCCCGGCAAATCAACAAAGCAGACCATTTCGTTGATCACGAAAAAATTGATCAGCTGAGTGCGTCCTGGAGTGTTACTGATACGGGCAAGGTTCTTTTTATTGGCTAAGATATTTAACAGAGACGACTTCCCAACATTAGAACGCCCGATAAAGGCGATTTCAGGAAAGAGATGCTGAGGGTAATGCGCGGATGCGGTTGCGCTTTTCAGAAAGCGAACACTCTGAATTTTTGGCATGTGAGCGAGAGCTTTATGAGAGATGCCGCCTTGCGTCACAAGGCGGCATCTCAACATCATTATCCGTTCCGCTTAACTGGCTTTTTCATAAAGGACAATCGGTTCGGCGTCATGCAAAATCATCTCTTCGCTCACAATGCACTCACGAATTGTGGACATCGAAGGCACTTCAAACATCAAATCCAACATCAACCGTTCGAGAATCGAACGCAAGCCTCGCGCGCCCATTTCCAGCGTTAATGCTTTCTGCGCAATCGCTTTCACTGCTTCATCTTTGAAATGCAGTTTGACATGATCGAACTCAAACAGCTTTTGATATTGCCGGAGCAGCGCATTTTTCGGTTCTTTCAAAATTTTGATCAGCGCGGTTTCGTCTAATTTATCAAGGGTGGCAATAACGGGAAGTCTTCCGATAAACTCAGGAATAAACCCATACTTCAAAAGGTCTGCCGGTTGCGTTTGCCGGAAGATTTCGCCGAGTTCCAAGTCGCTCGTATTTTCCATGCTGGCATTAAAGCCAATCATGTGCTTGCCGATGCGTTGGGAAATGACTTTTTCCAGCCCGTTGAACGCGCCGCCGCAAATAAATAAAATATTGGTGGTATCGACCTGTACGTATTCTTGATGCGGATGTTTGCGGCCTCCTTGCGGAGGGATATTCGCAATCGTGCCTTCGACAATCTTCAAAAGCGCTTGCTGCACGCCTTCACCAGAGACATCGCGCGTAATGGAAGGGCTATCGGTTTTGCGCGAAATTTTATCAATTTCATCAATATACACGATGCCGCGCTCAGCGCGTTCGACATCGAAATCAGCCGCTTGCAGCAGACGAAGAATAATATTTTCAACGTCTTCGCCGACATACCCGGCTTCGGTCAAGGTCGTGCAATCCACAATCGTAAACGGCACATCCAAAATTCGGGCAAGCGTCTGCGCCAAATACGTCTTTCCGGTGCCTGTCGGGCCAATCAGCAGGACGTTGCTTTTTTGCAGTTCGACATCCCCTAATTCGACGCCGGCTTCGATGCGCTTATAATGATTATACACCGCGACGGACAAGACGCGCTTGGCGTATTCCTGCCCGATGACGTATTCATCCAGAATCGAGTAGATTTCTCGCGGTTTCAGGAGTTTTTGGGACACCTGGGTTTGTTCGTCCCACTCCTCCATGATAATTTCATTGCACAACTGGACGCATTCGTCACAAATATACACTGACGGCCCGGCAATCAATTTGCGGACAGCATCCTGCGTTTTGCCACAGAAAGAGCATTTCAACCCGTGTTCTTTTCGTTCTGCCATACGTCGTCTCGATCTATCATCTTTCACGCGCAACACTCATCGCGCATGTCAATTTCTTTACTGTCGTACCGTGATAATTTCATCCACCAATCCGTATTCTTTAGCCTGTTCCGGCGACATGAAATAGTCGCGATCTGTATCCTGCTGAAGTTGCTGCAATGATTGTCCCGTATGAATATGCAATATCCGATTCAATTCTTCTTTCATCCGAAGAATTTCGCG
>CAZMEO010000004.1:31979-34346 GCA_964565315.1 uncultured Candidatus Moduliflexus sp.
TCTTTATCAGGATCGTCGGCTTCTAAAAACAACAACTGCGCTACCACCAAATTCGCCACCATATCGTCAATCGGCGAACCGATAAAAATAATCCGGTCTTTCAGGAGGCGCGAGTAAATATCATACGCCCGCTCTCCGCGACCGGTCTGCTCAATGACCATTGGGATCAGCGGCATCAGGCTTCCTCCACGACGTGGGCGTGTTGATAGAGGAAATCAAGCGTTTTGGCTTCGCGCATATTCGACCGCAACTGTTCTAACCGATGATGTTCGGCGAGATATGTTTTCATCGCAGCCACAGGCAACCGCTGCTGCATCGCGATTTTCTCGACTTCGGCATCTAATTCTTCATCAGTCACGTCTAATTTTTCTTGCTCCTGAATTTTCGCGATGACGACTCCCGCCCGAAGCATTTTGAGAATTTCCGCGTCATCAACATTCGAATAGATTCGTTTCTGTTCCTTAATCAAAGACGGCGGCACTTCAAAGGTATGCGCCTCTGCAATTTTCATGAGCAGGCGGTTTTTCGCATCGGCAATCAAATCGTGTTCCGTGCGTTCGCGGATATTCTCGGCAATTTTTGCTTTTAAGGCGTCCAATGAATCTTCTTCAAGGTCTTTCGCAAATTCGTCATCCAATTCAGGCAAGATCACCTGCTCGACGTTCGTCACAGTTACCGCAAACACCAGCGTTTTCCCTGTCAGTTCAGGATTTGGGGAATCATCGCCATACTGCACGGAGAATTCGAATTGATCACCTTTCTTTTTCCCTTCGACATTCTGCTCTAATTCCGGGAAAACGCGATCAACGCCCAACCAGAAGGAAACATTATCCACCGGTTTCCCGTAAGGCGTTCCCTCCAAAATGCGCTGATAACTCACTGTGACTTGATCGCGAGACACAATCGCATGATCCTCGTCAACCGGCATATTGGTCGCGTTTTGGCGCTGCAACGCCTCCAGCGCTTCGGCGATCTGCGCGTCAGTCGTGTCCGGCGTCCGTTTTTTGGCAATTTCAACGCCCGTGTATTGCGTCACTTCAAACGGCGGCCAGAATTCGATTTCAGCAGCATATTCTACGGGTTGGTTTTCTGCAACTTTAATGCTTTTAAAATCAATCGACGGCGTGCCAACTGGAGCAATTTTTTTTTCGATGAGCGCATCTTTCAGAGAATCTTCGAGGAGTTGTTCTTTGGTTTCATCGAGGATTTGACGATGAAATCGCCGCTTAATGGTTGTTGCCGACGCTTTTCCCTTCCGAAAGCCTGGAATCGCAACCTCTTTTCGAAGGCGATTAAAGACGGTGTGATACTTTTTATTGACTTCCTCTGCCGATAATTGAATGGTAAACTTCTTTTGGCATGTTCCGAGTTCTTCAACAACAACGTTCATGTTTCCTTTATCCTTCGTTAAATAGGGGAACTTTCCCTTGGCGACAGGGGAAAGAAATAAAAAAAGCGGGAAACGGGATTCGAACCCGCGACCCTCGCCTTGGCAAGGCGATGCTCTACCACTGAGCTATTCCCGCCGATATGATGAATTATACGACACGATGCGAGAGGAGGGACTTGAACCCACACGGTCACCCACTGGATCCTAAGTCCAGCGCGTCTGCCAATTCCGCCACTCTCGCCTTGCGAATCTTTCAAAGATCAACACGCGCCCGGCAGGATTCGAACCTGCGGCCTACGGATTCGAAGTCCGGCGCTCTATCCAGCTGAGCTACGGGCGCCCACGCATCTTAAGATAGATGCTAAGGCGACAAAAAAAGAAGGTGAGTGAAGAGGCTCGAACTCTCGACCTTCGGAGCCACAATCCGACGCTCTAACCAACTGAGCTACACTCACCATATAACCAATCTACTGTACCAAAACGCGCCATTCCATACGCCCGGAGGGACTCGAACCCCCAACCCTCTGCTTAGAAGGCAGATGCTCTATCCGGATGAGCTACGGGCGCGCATTCCCGTTTTTTGTATCGGGGCGCCCAGATTCGAACTGGGGGCCTCCTGCTCCCAAGGCAGGCGCGCTAACCAGACTGCGCTACGCCCCGTGTTTGTTGAACTACCGAAAAAATCTTCCCGTTAAAAAATGTCAACAAAAATTTATGCTTTCTTTGCAAAGAAGATGTTTTCGCCTACGTAGTCGGAAGAAACGCCGATCCTAAAACTTTCGGTAATTGACGAAGCGCTTTCCCGCGATGACTGATCGTGTTTTTGATGTCCGGTGCGAGTTCAGCCATCGTTTTCTCATATTCAGGCAACCAGAAGATCGGATCAAACCCAAAGCCATAGGTTCCCCTCGGCTCATCGGCAATCAATCCTTCGCAGACTCCTTCGCACGTTTCCACGTTTCCATCGGGAAATGCGA
>CAZMEO010000005.1:0-7631 GCA_964565315.1 uncultured Candidatus Moduliflexus sp.
TCGATTCGTTCCCGGAAAAATTCGATGCCAGCCAGACATTACGCGCCAAGTGCGGCGCCACGCATGGCGCGGCGTTATTCGATCAGCGTGGCAACGTGCTGTTCGGCGCAGAAGACATCGGGCGGCACAACGGCCTTGACAAGCTGATCGGGCATATTCTGCTGAACAACATTTCAACCGATGACAAGTTGCTGATGCTCTCCAGCCGTGCCAGCTTCGAAATGATGCAAAAAGCGGCGCGGATTGCGATTCCGGTAGTGGCGTCCGTCTCCGCGCCGACCGATCTCGCGCTGCGCGTTGCTGAGCGCTTGAACTGCACCTACATCAGTTTTTTGAAAAAGCGCGGTTTTTATATTTATACGCATCCCTGGCGGTTCGGGATTTCGTAAAATTTGCGGTAACGGTAAATAATTATAATTTTTTCAAAAAAAGCTTGCAATATTCGCCTTTAATTCTTATTATTATTGCATAGTATTTCTATTTATATTGAACATTTTTTATGGAGGCGGCAATGAACATGAATTGGACGGATATAAAGCGCGGCCTGCTGTATGGACAACCGGCCTTGCAAATTATGGGACTTCAGCAGCAGGATTTGAAAATGGCGATCCGGGACATCGGACGGTTAATTCATGCGGGTTGGATCGAGAACTTGACGGATGAGGCGATGCAGCGGATGCAAACAGCCTGCGATCTGAATCAATGCCTTGATCTGTGGGATGAATTTCGGAATGATAATCCGATTTTTCTCAGAAAGCAGCGAACAATAGAAAAGGCGACATCGCGGACGGTTCGAAAAAAATCCGTTTCGTGATTCAGCCTCATCCTGAGCGACAACTCTCTTCAGACCTCACAGATTTTTTACACCTGTGAGGTCTCTGGGGCGACGCGATCTGAATGTTCACAAATCGCCTCTATAAAAATGATATTGGGCGTGTTGCACACCCATAACATTTTTTTAGCGTAAAATTTTGACACATCCATTTGGCATCACGTATCCTGATTACAATGAATCCTTGTCGCCGCTTAAAATGACGATCAGGAGAAAAATATAGACGGTCATCAAAAAAATTTTCTTCATGAATTCTTCACAGAAACCCTTCCTTATTTTGCTCTTGCTTCAGGGCAAACCATTTTTTTCTTGACGGCATCCCCCACGAATGATACTATGTAATAGTTCAAAATAGTTCTCTTGTATTTCCTTCATTTTTTCAATGCATAAACACGTATTTGACTCTATGAAATTGCGACGAGATTATGTAGAATCGCTCGGTGAGCGGCTGTTTCACCATTTAGTGCAGAAAGGTTGTCTTCGGGTACAGGGGGATCCCAAAAACGTACAGGTAAGAATTACCAATGCGGTGCTGACGGATCTGAAAGTCGAAGATGACCTTGACGAAGAAGTTCGGAAAATTTTAGAAGGATATGCTCAACACATGCGACAGCAGCATATTGAGTATCATGAGATGTTTCAAATGGTGAAGCGGAAATTAGTCAAGGAGCGAAATTTAATTTTATGAGAGTCAGTCGTGATAAGGTGATGCATTGGTCACATCTCATTGTCAGTGCCCTGGAAAACTCCGAAGGAACTACCTGGCTTGTCGATAAAAACACATTACGCATGGAGATCGCCAATTTTCTGATTGGCGAATTACAAATTGAGGAGGTGGTCGATCAAGAAGTGCGACGAATTCTGAAATCGTACAAACGCAATATTGCAGAAGGTTCGCGAGAATGGGATATTATGTATCAAAAAACATTCGAAGAACAGATGAAGAAACATGGCAGAATCTCTTAACCGAGGGGGTTGGCTATCTACGCGAATCATGAGGAGGAAGTGGAGCGCGTAGAGCAACGGTGAAGGGGGTTTGCGCCTGCGATCACAAGGGAGTACATTGCATGAATATACGAAAACATAGTCAATTTTTGCTATACGGGTGTTGGATATGCGTCTTGTTGCTGAGTGGATGCAGCAGTCAATCGCACCATGCGAAAGATGTTGCATTAGAGCAAATCGGAAACGCGGATGAGGCAGAGGCCGTCCTCTCTGATTTTGACAAAGTTATTCAACAAGCAAACACGTATTATGATGAAGGGATTGAGCATTACAAACATCATCGTTGGGAAGATGCTCACCAACAATTCGATTCAGCGTTAGAAATTCTGCTTGAGGCCGATATGGATGCGGAAACGCATTATCGGTTGACAGAAACGTACGATAAGTTATTTGCGCAGATTCACAAGCTTGAATTAGAAGAAAGCTATCGTGACGGTCTTGCTCAAGATGACGTGCGCGAAGAAGCGGAAAATAGCGATGAACTTGAAGCCTTTCTCTCCACGACTCGTCCAGAGTTCCTCGAAGAGGAAAGCTCATCAACCTCGATTTTCGAAAACCCCGAAGGGACATTAGGCGAAATTACGATTGATGAGTCTGATGAGTTGGTGATGAAGTACGTCAAAGAGTTCACGAAAGACCATTCGCAATATCGAAAAGGCTTGGAACGCGCGACAGACTACCTGCCGACAATTGTTCCAATTTTGAAAGCCCATAAACTTCCCGTGGAATTGGCATTCATTCCATTGATTGAAAGCAATTTCAAGGTAGAAGCCGTTTCCCCTGCCGGAGCCGTCGGCTTATGGCAGTTCGTCCGTTCAACCGGAAAGAATTACGATTTGCGAATCGATTCCTCAGTGGATGAGCGTCGCGATCCGAAAAAATCCTCCGAAGCGGCGGCGGAATATTGGAAAGACCTTTATGGCATGCTTGGTGATTGGGATTTGGCGTTTGCGGGCTATTATATGGGGGAATATAAAGTCCATAACGCCATCGGAAGACACCGGACGCGCGATATTGAAGAATTAGCCGAAACCAGAGCCTTCGGCAATGGCGCGAGGCACTATGTGGCGCGAATCAAAGCGGCGATTTTGGTGGCAAAACGCGCCGAAGAATTCGGTCTGCCCCCGCTTGAAATTCACCCCATCTCTTCTATCGTGGTGGATGTAAAACGAGGAAGCGAACTGAAACAGATCGCGCAACAGTTAGGGATCAGTTATGATGATTTACGCCATCTGAACCCGGAATTGAAGCAGGGAAAAATACCTGCTGGTTCTGGAACGTATGCGTTGCGCATTCCGAAAAGTGCCGAAACGGTTGTGCTTGCTCAACAACTTGATTTTAGTACCAGCGAAAAAGAACCAGCAGCGCCTGTAGTGGTTGCTTCTCAAAACAAAGAGGCTGCCAAAAAGGAAACAGCCAAAAAGGAAAAATCGAGCGCGAAAACTTCGGAAGAGTATCTCGTTCATCGCGTTCAAAAGGGAGAAAACCCGTCAATCATTGCGAAAAAATATCATGTCAGCGTGGAGGATATTCGACGCGCCAATAGCATTCGCAATGTCAAGTCATTACAGGTCGGGCAGAAATTAAAAATCCCCACGAACGGCAAGAATCTTGAGATGGCATCCGCCACAAAGACGATTTCTCATAAGATTCGAAAAGGGGATACGTTAGCCAGCATTGCCCAACAGTATCATGTCAGCGTGGAGACGTTGAAATCGTATAATCGCATAAAAAAAGCGAACCGTCTTCAAGTGGGGCAAATCATTAAAGTTCCGGCGAAATCCATAAAGGTTGCAAGCGCAACGGGAACCAGTTCGGATAAAAAAATGCGGACGTATCGCGTCAAACGCGGTGATTCGCTCAGCAAGATTGCTGCGTCGTTCGGCGTAAGCGTCAGCCAGTTGCAGCAGTGGAATAATTTCGATTCCGGGACTCTGCTCCATCCCGGTAGTCGAATTACGGTGTGGTATTAATTGACTCAGTATTATCGTTCGAAGTAATAACGATTGGCATCAGCGGTAAGAGCAAGCGGCGATCTCTTACCGCTGATGGCCGATCATGACGGATTTTGAATTTAGGACAAAATATCAAACTGCAAGAATATTTATCGCAAATTCCAATCGAACTCGCACAGACCATTACATTAGAAAACAGCCTGCAATGCAATCTCTATTCGAAAGCCCGATTAATTGAAGTCTTAACACAAAAATTTCGAGATCGCCGGTTTTTGAAAAAGCTGTTCAGCGAGTTGTCCGAGGTACAGGTCGCTGGCGTCATGATGATTCTTTTCTTTAAAGAAGAAGCCGGCATGACTGTTGAGAAATATCACGAGGAATTACGGCGCGTGTTTCCGGAGCAGGAATTTGAACCGGAAACGATTATGAATGCCCTGATTGGACGAGGAGTCGTGTATATTTCTACGTCATTTGATGAAGACGAGGTCAGCACGTATTCAATTCCGCTCGATTTAGCAGAAGCCTTGTTAGAAATTATCGGACAAGACCTCCTTGATCGCTTGGATTTTTATCAAAGCCAGCCGCGCAGCCGACGCTTTGACGGATTAGCGGTGATTCGGGATATTTTTACCTTTTTAGCATTTTTAAAACGCGACAATGTCAAATTAACACAAGAGTTCGTGATTTTCAAACGAACGCAGCTGCGCATTCTGGATTCGTTCGAACTGCCTGAAATTCCATTGGAAGACATGGAAAAAGAGCATCGAGAAGAAGAGTATTATCCGCCGCGTTTTGAATTTATTTATCGCTTCTGCGAAGCCAAAGGCCTGACGGAAATTGACGGGAATTATCTGCGGATTACTGAGATTGTCGAGCGCTGGTTGGAACAGCCTGATTTCTTTAAAATGAAGGAAATTTTCCAGTTCTGGCAGGATGCGTATATGAGTTCTTCCGCCGAAGCGCAACTCTTGCTGCGAATATTACTGTCGGTGCCCAAAGGCAAATGGCTGACCTCCGCGTCAGTAGATCGCATTTTTAATGAGTTGATGCCAGAATATAAATGGTTCAAAAAAAGCTCAAAACCGCGCGATCCGAATTTTTTAAATGCCCTGCTCTATATCGGCGGCATCGAACAGACCCAGCATCCCGACACGTCGGAAGGCGAATTCGGCATTCGCATCAGCACGGTAGGCACGGCGCTGTTAGTCAACGACATTTCCCTGTTTCCCAAGCAAGTGGAAAAACGCTTTTCCATCAAGCCGAATTTCGAGGTCGTCTCGTCGAAAGACCTTGATCCCTCGATTCGCTGGGAATTGGGGAAGATCGCCGACCTTGTGCGCATCAATGACGAAGTTGTCTATAAATTATCGCGCCAGTCGATCTACCATACGTTGCAAGAAGGCAAATCCGTCGAAGAAATCGTGACGTTCTTAGACACGCATACCGCGCATCCAATTCCTGATAATGTGAAGGAAATGATCAGCGAATGGACGAATACGTATGGCCGCATCAGTTTTGTGGATGCGCTGATGCTGCGCTGCGATTCTGAAGTGCTTGCCAAAGAATTACAGGAGTCGAAAAAAATTTCCAAATTCTTAATCGCGCAGATTGCGCCGACGTATTTTGTCATTCAGCGCAAAGATCATGCGAAATTAGTGGAGATTTTGGAAGAAGAAGACTATATGCCAAAGCCGGAAATCGAGACGTTTTCTCAGCGAACCGGTTCATAAATCTTTCCGATTCAGGCATCGGAGTCATTCTCCGATGCCTCCTTGTTTATAAACGCCTCAACGCCCTCCAGCCAAACGGCAGCGGTTCGACCGCCCCAAACACGCGCAGCAGCGCAATGATCTCTGCGTCGCCGCGCACCGTTGCCAAATCAAAGACCGTGCTGCCATCCAGCATCGTCAGATTGACATCGGCCCCGGCGAGCAGCAGTTGCCGCGCCGCCTCGCGATTTCCGAGGCGAACTGCCGCCATGAGCGGCGTCAAGCCTGCGGCATTTTGCGCGTCAAGGTGTGCGCCATGCTGAATCAACAGACGCACAATCAGCGGATTTCTGCCGGACGCGGCGAAAATCAGCGCCGTGTTGCCCGAACGGTCGCGCATTTCCAGATCAGCCTGACGCGCTAACAGCAATTGCGTGCATTTCGGCGAATAATTATAGCGCGCGGCCTGCATCAGCGCAGTAATGTTCTGCTGGTCTTGCGCATTCACATCCGCGTTGTATTTCAATAAGACATCCATCGCCGTCGGATGATTTTGATACGCGGTATAGATCAGCGGCGTCGCCTCATATTCGTCGCGAGCATTGACAGGTGCGCCTTTCGCGAGCAGGGCTTCCGCCTGCGCCGCATCTCCGTTCCAGGCGGCATAGAATAAATCCGTCTCCATCAGCGCCCTCTCGCTCTGATCCTTCGAACAGGACGATATCGACGCCAGACTCCAGCATAACAGAAACAGGCCGCCCCATAAAGACATCCTGTGATGATGTTGGGCAAAATCGTTCATCTCTCCTCCGTTTCAGACCGGTGCGGTCTTTGGCATTAGGAACATTATTTTCCGGCGACATGAGAAAATCGCTCTCTTTTGTCAAGCCAGTTTCAAATGCAGCCTTCCTTCGATGTCAACAAATTCTTGCCTGGTTATGATTTTTTATTGACAGAACGCGGCAAGGCGCAATGAGAATGCACTGTTCGTAACAGATTGTAATATCGAAAGTTCTGCGCGATCTTGACGTGAATGATCGCCTGTTTAAAGGATAAAAAAATGGCGCATACGGTTGAAGTACGTCATGTGACAAAAATGTTCGGTGCGGAGATGATGGCTGTGGATGATGTCTCGTTCGGAATTGCCAAAGGAGAATTTTTTTCGCTGCTTGGCCCCAGCGGATGCGGCAAGACGACGCTCCTGCGCATGATCGCCGGGTTAGAAACCCCTTCCTCCGGTCATATCTTCCTGAATGACAAGGAGATTACCGATGTTCCGCCGTATAAACGCGACGTGAACATGGTGTTTCAAAATTACGCGCTGTTTCCGCACATGACCGTGTATAACAACATCGCCTACGGCCTGAAAATGAAGCGGACGCCGAACGCGAAAATTGCGGCAGCGGTGCAAGACGCCTTGTCCACCGTAAAGCTCAGCGGTTTGGAGCATCGCAAGATTACCCAACTCAGTGGCGGACAGCAGCAGCGTGTGGCGTTGGCGCGGGCGCTGGTGAATCATCCCTCCGTGCTGCTTCTCGATGAACCGCTCGGCGCGTTAGACCAGAAGTTGCGCGAGCAGATGCAGATCGAATTAGTCGATTTGCAGGAACAGGTCAAGATCACCTTTGTGTTCGTCACGCATGACCAGCGCGAAGCCCTGACGATCTCCGACCGCATTGCGGTCATGAATCATGGCAAAGTCGAACAGATCGGCACGCCAACGGAAATTTACGAATTTCCGGCGACCCGGTTCGTGGCGGATTTTATCGGCATGTCGAATTTCATTGCTGGCACGTATCGCAGCAGCGAAAACGGCTTCAAGCGAATTGTCGCGCCAGGCGCGGATATTTTAGTGAAATCCGATTTAGCGCTGTCGCCCGGCGAGACCGTGACGGTCGTCATTCGGCCTGAAAAATTCATCATTTCCGAAGAGCAGCCTGAACATGCGGCGAACGTCTTGCGCGGCAAAATCGAAGATATTATGTATGTCGGCACGGATACGCGCTATTTTGTCCGTATCCCCTCGAGTAACATGCGGCTGCAAGTATTTGCCCAAAATTTTCAACATACTGCCAAACAAAAATTTACCTGGTATGACGACGTGTTCATCAGTTGGGATCCGGAAAGCAC
>CAZMEO010000005.1:7731-15832 GCA_964565315.1 uncultured Candidatus Moduliflexus sp.
ATTTCGTGGTGAAATAACGACATGAAAAAATCATTCGGACTGTGGGCGCTGTTGTTTCCCGCAGGATTTTGGCTCGTTTTCTTCTTTCTCGTGCCGCTCGGCATCGTGCTGGTCTATAGCTTCGTCCTGCGTGGCGTCTATGGCGGCGTGGAGTGGACAGGCACACTGGAAAATTATGCGCGGGCGCTTGATCCGCTCTATGCTAAAATTTTGTGGCGTTCGCTCGTCATCGCTCTATTTACAACGATATTTTGCCTGTTATGCGGCTATCCGCTCGCCTATTTTATCGCCTTTGCTCCGGCGCGATGGAAAAACCTGCTGCTGATTCTCCTGATTATTCCGTTCTGGACCAATTTTCTGATTCGCACCTATTCATGGATTGTGATTCTTCAGGAAGAAGGGCTGATTAACTCGCTGCTGCTCTCGATGGGCATCATCCGCCAGCCGTTGAATCTGCTGTACACGATGAAATCGATCATGATTGGCATGGTCTATGGCTATCTGCCGTTCATGGTCTTGCCGCTCTATTCGTCGCTTGAAAAATTGCAGCCGTCGCTGCTGGAAGCCTCGATGGATTTAGGCGCGAACCGCGTCCGAACCTTCCTGCACGTGACGCTGCCATTGACCGCGCCCGGCATTGCGGCAGGCGTGATGCTCGTTTTTATCCCAACCATCGGCGAATTTGTGATCCCTGATTTGCTTGGCGGCGCCAAAACCGTCTTAGTCGGGAATGTGATTACGAACCAATTTTTGACCGCGCGAGATTGGCCGTTCGGCGCGGCGATTACGTTTATTTTAGTGGTATTCGTCTTAGTCGGATTAGGGCTGTCATTTAAATTTATCGGCAATGAGGAGTTGATCGGGTAATATGGCTCACCATGTCTTAGCGCAAAAACGCCGGGGACTGATGATCTGGGCGCTGTTGATGTATTGTTTTCTGTATCTCCCTATCGTTATCCTGATCATCTTTTCCTTTAATTCCGCGAAAAGCGGGATTGTCTGGAAAGGGTTCACTATCAACTGGTTTCTCAAATTATTTCACGACCAATCCATTATGCTCGCGTTGAGAAACAGCCTGGAAATCGCGTTTTTAACCACCGCAGGTTCAACGGTTATCGGCACGATGGCGGCGCTGGCGATGCACAAATATCAGTTTCGCGGCAAAGCGGCCTTAAAAGGCGTCATCTATATCCCGGTGATTATTCCCGAAATCGTGGTCGGCGTGTCGCTGCTGTCGTTTTTTGCGCTGTTAAAAATCTCCTTAGGCGTGACGACAATTACGATTGCGCATATCGCGTTCTGCCTGTCGTATGTGATTATTATCGTGCAAGCGCGGCTGCATGGCTTTGATCGCTCGCTGGAAGAAGCGTCAATGGATTTGGGCGCGAATCGCTACGAAACGTTTTTTTACGTGACGCTCCCGGTCATCGCGCCGGGCATCATCAGCGCCGCGCTGCTCTGTTTCACGCTGTCGATTGATGATTTCGTCATCACCTTTTTCACGCAAGGACCGAATTCCACCACGCTGCCGGTGAAAATTTATTCAATGGTCAAATTCGGCGTCAGCCCTGTGGTGAATGCGATTTCCACGATTTTTCTGCTCGTCACGACGGTCGCTGTCGTGTTAGTCGCTCGTCTGGAACGAAAATAGACGAGGTTTTGAGATCAATCCTGCCAGGGTTATTCCAAACAATGCCTCGCAGATGCGCTCGGCAAGCTGCCGTTTGCATGTGCGATAGGCGTTCAGACAATCATGAATATGCTGAAACAATGCGCGATCCTGTCCGTCAGCCTGTTGTTCTTGACGTTGCCGATAATGGGACGCGCTGCTGAAAAGCAGGTGTTGAACGTGTATAACTGGGATGATTATATTGACGAGCAAACGATCCCGGAATTCGAAAAGGCGTTTGATGTCAAAGTCAATTATGATGTGTATGATAGCAACGAAACGCTGCTCGCCAAGCTTCAAGCAGGCGCAACCGGCTTTGATGTGATCTTTCCGTCGGATTACATGGTGGAAATCATGATCAAGTTAGGGCTGTTAGCGCCGCTTGATACAAGCAAGCTGCCGAATGCGGCGAATATTGACCCTGCCTTTTTGAATCAGCCGTTCGATCCAGCCAATCAATATTCGCTTCCATTCGCCTTCGGCACGGTCGGCATCGGCTATCGTGCCGACAAAATCACGGAACCGGTGGAAAGCTGGAACGTGTTGTTCGACCCGAAATACGAGGGACGGATCGTGATGCTCGACGACGTGCGCGAAACGCTCGGCGTGGCGTTGAAATTGACGGGAGACTCGATCAACACAAAGAATCCTGATGAATTGCAAACAGCCAAAACGATGATCTTGCAACAGAAACCGCTGGTGAAAGCCTATTTAGCAGGGCAGGCCGAACAATTGCTGCTGTCGGGTGACGCCTGGCTCGTGCATAATTGGAGCGGCGACATTTACCGCGCCGCTTCGGAGAATCCGGCGATCAAATATGCCATTCCCAAAGAAGGCAGCACGAAATTTTTAGATAATTTCGCGATTCCGGCGTCCGCGCAGAACAAGGAACTCGCGCACCAGTTCATCAATTTCCTGCTGCAACCGGACGTGGACGCCCGCATCCATAATCAGGTTTTTTTTCTTTCCACGAACAAAGCCGCGTTCCCGCTGTTAGACCCGGCGTTACGCGCCACGCTGGAAACCTTATCGCCGGAATTGCTCGGAAAGCTTGAATATGTGCAGGATTTAGGCAAAGAAACGCGCCTCTGGGATACCATCTGGACGGAGATTAAAACGGAATAAGGCTGGCGAAAGAACCAAACCGGTCGTCTGGGCTTGCCGGAGCAGGATCCCGAGATCATTTTGAATCGCTCCGTCTTGCCAGACGACCAGAAAGGCTGTTGAGTAGGAAAATCGCCAATATGGTCGAACTTCATTTCAGTAGCCTCCCATCACCGGCGAGAGCATCACGGAAGTGTTCATCACTTCCGATTAGATTCGACGGCATTGTAAAAAAAGGGTTTAATGCTAACCCTTTATTTTTCAGTATCTTTGATATTTTTTCTATAAGACGTTTTTTTACAATGCGTTATGCGACATGCTCGTCGGCGTTAGAGATGCCCGCCATCAAAAGTCCAACCGTTTCACGGTCAGCGCGGTCGGCTGAAAGAATCTCCACGAGCCGCCCGTTATACATCACGCCGATCCGGTCGCTGAGCGCGAAAATTTCGTCTAATTCCGTCGAAATCAACAAAATCGCCACGCCCTGATCGCGTTGTTCCAGCAATTTTTGATGAATGAATTCCGTCGCGCCAATGTCCACGCCGCGCGTCGGCTGAACCGCTAACAGCAGGCGCGGCGTCCGATCTAATTCGCGCCCCACCACGAATTTTTGTTGATTGCCGCCCGACAGCTCATGAATCGCCACCGTAATATCTTTGGCTTTGACATCATAGCGCACCAACAGGTTTTCGGTGTACGTATGCGCCATCCGCATGTTCAGCAGCGCATTTCGAGAGAATGGCGGCTCAAAAAACGAGCCAAGCACCGCGTTGTCATACAGCGGAAAATCCAGCACGATGCCCATTTCCTGGCGTTCTTCGGGAATATGCGACAATCCGGCGTTCATTCTCCGGCGCGGCGAATGATGCGTCACGTCGCGCCCGTGAATCGTAATTTTCCCGGATGACGCCTTGCGAAGCCCGGAAAGAATTTCCGCCAATTCCGCCTGCCCATTCCCGGACACGCCCGCAATGCCGAGAATCTCTCCGGCGCGGATCGTAAACGAGACGCGATCCAGAATCGGCAGATTGCCGTTCGACACGCAGGAGAGGTCTTCGACGCGCAACACCTCATGCCCAGCCGCCGCTGGGCGCTTGTTCAGGCGCTCCAACACGCTGCGCCCCACCATCATCTGCGCCAATTCCCGCTGCGTGATGCCTGTCGTCTTGACCGTGCTGACCACGCTGCCGTTGCGCAGGACGGTGGCGCGGTCGCTCATTTCCATGACTTCTTGCAGTTTGTGCGTGATGAAAATGACTGACATTCCCTGTCGCGTCAGGGTTTTCAGCATCGTGAAAAAATCGTGGATTTCGCCCGGCGTGAGGACGGACGTCGGCTCATCCAAAATCAGCAGTTCCGCCTGACGATAGAGCGCCTTGATGATTTCGACCCGCTGGCGTTCTCCGACAGAGAGATTGCCGACTTTGGCGTGAGGATCAATCGTAAAGCCGACGCATTCAGCCAGCGCGGCAATCTCGTGTGCGGTCTGCCGCGCCCGCAGCACAAGATGCCCGGCGCGATGGCGCAAACGCGCCCATGCGGACGCTTTTGCAGGCAGCGGCGACCGAGTTGCGCCGAGCATGACATTTTCAGTCACGGTCAACGACGGAATCAGCATGAAATGCTGATGCACCATGCCGATGCCGCAGGCAATCGCGTCAGCAGAGGAATGAAAACGCACGGGCTGCCCCTTCCAGAGAATGTCCCCCTCGTCCTGATGATACAGCCCATACAGGATATTCATCAGCGTCGTTTTTCCCGCGCCGTTTTCCCCGACAATCGCATGGATTTCCCCTTGCGCCACGCCGAGCGAAATATCGCGGTTCGCGACGATTCCCGGAAATCGTTTGGTGATATGATGCAGTTCTAATAACATAATCAGGCCGCCTGAATTGCTGCCGCTTTTTTTCGATGCGCGGCGAGAAGCGGAGGCAGATCAATAGTGAGCAATTCGCCCTGTTCAACGATGACGCGACCTCGAACGATCAGCGTGTCCACGCGATTGGGCTGGCAGAGAAGCAGCGCGCCGACCGGATCGCCTGCGCCGGAATAGCTGATGTCATGCAGCGAGAAGATCGCGACATCCGCCGCTTTGCCGACTTCGAGGCTGCCGATGTCGGTTCGTCCTAAACAGGCCGCGCTGCCAACCGTCGCCATGCGCAGGGTATGCATCACCGTCATGCTGTCCGCGCCGCGAGCTAATCGCGCAAGCAGCATCGCCTGCCGCACTTCAGCAAGCATATTGGAGGCGTCGTTCGAGGCGCTGCCATCCACCGCGATACCGACCGGCGACCCGGCGCGCTGCAATTCCGTGACTTTGGCGATGCCCGACCCAAGCCGCATGTTGGAATTCGGGCAATGCGCCACGCCGACGCCTGCGCCGCCCAATCTGGCGATTTCCGCCGAATCGAAATGAATGCCGTGCGCTAACCAGGTGCGCGAATTCAGCCAGCCGACTTCTTCTAAATAATCCACCGGGCGCAGGCCGAAGCGTTGCAGGCAGAAACGCTCTTCGTCAAGCGTCTCGGCGAGATGCGTATGCAGCCGGACATGTTTGTCGGCGGCAAGCGCGGCGGTCTGCTTCATCAAATCAGTCGTCACGGAAAATGGCGAGCAGGGCGCAAGCGCGATCCGAATCATGGCATTCGGCGCAGGGTCGTGATACGTGTCAATCAGGCGTTCCGAATCCCGCAGAATATCATCAGCGGTCTGCACGACCGAATCCGGCGGCAGCCCGCCATCTTTTTGGCTTAAATTCATGCTTCCCCGGCAGGGATGAAACCTGAGGCCGAGTTCTTGCGCCGCCGCAATCTGCACGTCAATCAATTCGCCGCGAATGCCCTGCGGAAAGACATAATGATGGTCAGTCGTAGCGGTGCAGCCGGACAGCGCCAACTCTGCCATGCCGACGAGCGAGCTGAGCCGAATTGCCTCTTCATCCAGACGCGCCCAGATCGGATATAAGCCTTTCAGCCAGCGGAACAGCCCGGCGTTCATGACCGGCGGATAGGCTCTGGTCAGGGTTTGATACAAATGATGATGCGTGTTGATCAGGCCAGGCAGGACGACCTTGTGTTCCGCATTTATCGCGGTATATCCCCGTTCTTGAAAATCGCGCCGTTTGTGCGGCGAGAGGGTGACGCCAATCTCTTCGATCACCCCATCGTTGATCGCAATATAGCCGCCGCGCAGCACGTCATCAGCGGCGTTCATCGTAACGGTGGCTGCGGCGTTCGTAATGAGTAAGCGTGTTGACATAATGTTCCTCCAATGCAAAAAAATGCGGATGCGTGTAAAAATGGATGCTGTTGAGCGCTTGCGGTCACTCTAACAAGGCTGCGATAGAGCAAAAATTCCTTCACGGTTTCTTTAATACACATCCGTGTCGTTTCAGTGTTGACTTGTCAATATTTCTGTGGCAAAATGTTCTCGAAAACGTTTTCCGCCGATATTCATCATGAAAAAAGGCGAATTTTCGCGGATTCTGAGAAATGACGCAGGCAACTTTTTTCTTGACAACAAATAAAATTCTTGTTATCAATATAGGAAAGAGAATAATCGGCGGCAAAGAGATAATGTTCGAATTTTCGGAGAGTAACGACCATGAAAGAAAATCCAGGGAAAAAACCCTTAAAAAAAAGCGATGATGATTTCGATTTCGAAATATTGAATGCCTTGGAAGGTCATGCGTCATCGGATGATCTTCTGACAGGCGACGAGAACACAATCGAACTTTCATTGGATGACGACGATCTCCAGTTCGATGACGATACCTTCGAGCCGTCTGGCGAATTCAGTTTTGATGAAGGACTCAGCGCCGGATTAGAAGAAGAATTGATGAAAAGCGGCGCAAATGGCGGGCTGGAAGACTCGTTTGAAGAAGAACTCGGCGAGGACGGCAACCTGCCAGCCGAAGAGGATGAGTCGTTTGCGTTAGACCTCGGCAGCACCGGCGAAGAGTTCTCGTTCGACGAAGACGCGATGTCCCTTGATTTAGAAAAAACGTCGTTCGAATCCATCTCCGAGGAAGACGAGGGATTCGAAGCGCAGAATGACGAGCTTGATGCGGAAGTCGGCAATCTTGCGGAAAATTATGGCGCGGAAACCAGAGTATTTACCATCCCGCAAGAAAAAGACAACGATCTTTCATTTGAAAAAGCGATGGAAATCGACGAGGAATTGAATCTATCCGAAGACGACAGCAGCGCCTCGGAAATTGACATCAGCGGAATGGACATTGAAGAAAGCGAACTTGAAGCCGACGAGCAGGAGATTGATATTGATGAGGAATTCGCTGATTTGGAAGAGGATATTGATCAGGGCGGAGAAGACTTGTTCGAGGAAGAAGACGAATTGTCCGTCAAATCAGTGATTAGCGTTGGGGAAGATACGGTCATTGATTTAGGGCATGAAGACGATTTTGATGCCGCGCCGATTCCGCCGCGTATGCCAACACCGACTCCGCCAGCCCCGCCAGTCAGCGAAATGATCGCGGAGGAGAGAGAGGAAGAGCCTGTTGAAGAAGACCACGAGCCAGCCGCCGCGCCTTCCGGCGTGTTATTAGATTTGCATGAAGAAGAGACTGAGAGCGAGGAAGAAACATTCGACGCGCCGCCGCTCAATCTAAACGACGAGGCCGCGCCGGAACTTGAGCCGGAAGCCGAAGAAGCGGACGAGGCCGCCGTCGAATCAGCGCCAGTCCCCGCGCCTGAGATGCCTGAAGACGCAGAGGCAATGCTTCCCGTTGACGAAGAAATGCCACAAGAAGAGCTATCGCAAGAGTTACCTGAACCTCCAATGGAAGAAGAACGCGACGAGCGCGAATTCTTAGGACTGACCCTGCGCTTACGCGATGAGCAGATGCAGGAGTTCGAAGGAATGATCGGGGAAGCCAAAACGCTTCAGACGTATTTGGAAGAATTGGGAACCCATCAACCGGAAATCAAATCGACGATTTATCAGAAACTCTTCGGAGAATATAACGCCCGCAAACGAGTGATTTTTCAGGATGACGCCTTTACCGGCTTACTCGCTAATGTCGAGCAGGATTTGCAAGACATGCTGGATCAACGTCAGGATTTCACGACGACCGTCACCCGGCTGAATGAAGAATTGGAAGAAATTACCGTGCGCCATTTAGTCGGCGAATACACCGATCAAGTGCTTGCCGAAAAAACAGAAGAGCAGACGACGGAAATTGCCCTGTGGAACGAGAAAACCGAAAAAATTCAGGCGATTATCGAACGTTATCAGCACGCGATTGATGCCGAACGCCTGTTGAATCCGCTGCGCATCGAAACGCCGCCAGCGCCGGAAGTCGCGCCGCCG
>CAZMEO010000005.1:15932-20389 GCA_964565315.1 uncultured Candidatus Moduliflexus sp.
CAGAGGATATATCGCTCTCAGAGGAAACGTTGTCTGAATCAGACGAATCATTAGATGAAGACCTGATGAGCGGCCTTTCCGATTTGACACAATCGGCGTTCGGCGAAAGCGGCGAAGAAGAAGAGGAAAGCGATCTGCTCGGCGGCGAGGACGAATCCGAGGAATTCGGCGCGGAATTTTCAGAAGACGAGGATTTTGAGGGCGGCGACTTTTTAGTGGATGATCTCTCCGGCCTTGAAGACCTCGACGAAGAAATGGAAGGCGAAGACGAACATGTGTCGTTCGATTATGATGTCGAAACGGAATCCGAAGATGAGGAAGAACCAGCGGCAGCGGCGATGATTGCTTGTAAAAAATGCGGACGCCAGACCCCCGAAGACCAGAAATTTTGCGTCCATTGCGGCGGAAAGGCGAAATAAGGGTTATCAGAATTTCAGAGGAACGCATCTATGGCACTTTTTAATTACGCAAACCGCGAAATCACGGCAAAAATAGTCTATTATGGGCCTGGCGTATGCGGCAAAACCACATCGCTCCAGTATATCCATGAGCGCATTTCGCCCGCGCAGCGCGGACGACTGCTCTCGTTAGCGACTGAAACAGACCGGACGATCTTTTTCGACCTCCTGCCGCTGAAATTAGGCGAAATCGGCGGTTTCAAGCTCCGTTTCCAACTCTATACCGTTCCTGGGCAGGTGAAATATAATAAAACCCGCAAACTCGTGCTTCAAGGCGCGGATGCGCTGGTGTTCGTGGCGGATTCGCAAATCAATCGCCGCGAAGCCAATATCGTCAGCCTGCAAAACCTTCGCGATAACCTGTTAGAGCAAAATCGCCGCATGGAGGATATTCCGTTGGTGTTCGAATTTAATAAGCGGGATATGGAGAACATCCTGTCTATCGAAGACCTGAATAAAGATTTAAATCCTCGAAAACTCCCGTATTTTCAAACAATTGCCAACAAAGGCGTCGGCGTGATGGAAACCCTCGAAGCGATTTCGAAAATCGCGCTGGATGATATGGAACAGCGCTTGAAAGGCTCTGCATCCGCTTCCTCCACCACTCAGGCCAAACAGGAAAAAGATGAAGACGAGGAACTGCTCAAAATGATGGAAGACGACTCGCTGATGGATTTGACTGAAGGAACAGACCTGTCATTTTCGACGGAAGATTTGGATTCGTTAGAATTGGAGTCCGATTTGTCGGGAGGCGGAGAGCCGCTGGAATCGAAACCAATCGGCTACGGAAACGAGGTCGTGATCGAGGAAATGGAAATTAACGAAGACCTTGTCGCCCAGACCGGCACGTTGAAAGAATCGGAATTCTTTAATCTGAAAGAGCTTGAAGAGCAGGCATTGCGAGAATTGGATGAATTTCTCGGCAGCAAGGACGATGGAGACGAATCATTCGAATTTTCTGATTTCGATACGGGCGGAACTGTCGAAGAATCCGACACCTTTTCGTTGGATAGCGGTTCAGGAGGCAACGCGGCGCCCGCCGATTCGATCTCTGACTGGTCGCTTGGCTTAGATAATGAGGACGCCGGAAATAATAATCTGGATTTCTCATTCTCCGCCGCTGCGCCGAACGCCTCAGAAGAGGGCGAAGAATTTGCGTTCGCGTCTGAAAACGAAGAAGAAACATTTTCGCTGGATGAGGGCGAGACACAGGAAGACCTCGGCGCATTGGAATTAGGCGGGCTTGACTTTGGCGGAAGCGAGAGCAGCGAGAAAAAAGGGACTATCGAACCGCTTGATTTATCCGATAGCGAATTGGATTTTTCTCTCGGAGAGGAAAAAGGCGAAGCGGGCGGCGAAGAACTCCCGGCGTTTACGCTGGATGAAGACGATGAACGGGGCGATTCCACGTCGTTTGCGATGGAAGAAGATTTCGGCGACTTAGAATCCGACGCATTGAATTTCGGAGCGCCAGAATTAGACGAGTCATTTGGCAAGATGCCCGTCTCGGATAACGTGCCGGAACCGCCAGACTTCAGAATCACGGATAGTGTGCGTTTCGAAATGCAGGTGGGCGAAGATATTTCCTCGGTCACGCCATTCGAACAGCAGCTTGATCGACTTTCCGGCGACATGTTTACGGAAGAAGAAGAATCCTATAAAGACGAATTCCAGCCGGAAGTCTCCGAATCAGCGGAAGAAGAGCAATTCCAGATCATTTCGGATGAATGGACGCGCCTGATTGTCGTTGCCAAAAATCTGTTCCATCGCGGTGAGCAACTGCGGGCGCAGCATACCGCGAGCGAGAATGTCGCCGCAATCCTGATGTATTATTCCGCCATCGAAACCGCGCTAAAAGCCGTCGCGTCGAAATATGAGACGTGCAACCCGTCGATTGCGGCGTTTCACCTCATGCTGGAAAGCATCGAAGAAGAAACCCAGAAACAGGTCGCTGGCGCGAAATCCATCATGAACAATATCGTGATGATGAAAAACCGCATTCAATTAGAAGCGGGCTATCCTGATGATGAAGAATGCGAATTGGCCGCGCGAATCAGCGAACGGTTTTTAGTGTCGCTCTCGCAAGATTTCTTAACCATCGATTTCAGCAAGCTTTCCCCTGTTCTTGCTCGTGCTGAGGGAAGATAATTACATCATGGCTCTATTGGATATTTATACCTATCCTGCCCCGGTGCTGTTACAGGTCGCCAAACCTGTGACCGTGTTTGACGACGCATTGCGCCGGATGCTGGCTGACATGGCAGAAACCATGTATGCCGCCCCTGGCGTGGGACTGGCAGCGCCGCAAGTCGGCGTATCGCTGCGGGCGATTGTCGTTGATGCCAGCACGCGAGACCCGAATACTGGCCTCTTGAAGTTGGTCAACCCGGAGATTGTCTTCTCCGAGGGGCATGCCGTCTGCGAAGAAGGCTGCCTCAGCGTGCCAGGCTATACCGCCGAAGTCACTCGTCCCGCGCATATCCGCGTGGAAGCCTGCGATGAATTCGGCAACCCGGTGACGATTGACACGGAAACATTTCTGGCGACTGTGATTCAACATGAGATCGATCATCTGAACGGCGTCCTGTTTATTGATCATTTAGGCCGCCTGCGACGCGATCTCGTGAAGAAAAAGCTGAAAAAACAGGCGCGTCAGGAAAAACAGCCGAAGAAGAAAGCGGTTGTCGCGTAGATAGATGTCGTTATAGCAGTGTTGCGGCAAGTGTTGCGTGACGGGTTCGTCCGTGTCGGCGGCGGCGAACAGATTGTTTGCCGATACACGTTGCTCGTCGCGCATCTTGCCAAAACAGGAAACACATTATGAATATCTCTTAACATAACGAGGTGAATAGATGAAGAGAATCGTTAGTGGGGTGGTAGCGGTTGTTGTTGTTATGATGGCGTGGACGGCGAATGCGGATGCGCAGACGTTATATCGAGAAATTACCGGATTTGGCGGCATGACGTTTGATTTCGGCGATGATTACGAGGATGAAGCAACAGCAGGGGCGGCATTGGCGTTCAATGTCTCCTCTCGTCTTGGAATCGAAGCTGAAGGCGGCGCAATTTTTGCGGAAGACACCACGTTTAACGGCAGCGTCAATCTTGTGCTGAATTTCGGGACGGGCGCATCGGCGATTGTGCCGTATGCAATCGGCGGCGGCGGCGTGATCACCAATGGCGGCACGGACATCGCCATCAACGCTGGTCTCGGGTTGAAACTGTTTATTGATTATAATATCGCGCTGCGAGCCGATTTTCGCGCGTTTTTCGTCACCGAAGACGACGACGCGAAAGACATGGAGCGCGTGTACGGCGGCATCACGTTTTTCTTTTAAACACGATTCGGTTGAACCAACCCTGCCAGGGCTTCGAACCCTGGCAGGGTTTTTTTTATATCTTGGTTCAATCTTTCTTTAACTGCCCTAACGCAAATTGCCGACCGGCTTCCAACGCGTTCAAATTCGATGTCACGACCGCTTCCCCTTTGCGCCCGAAGATCGCCCGGATGCCTTCCTGCAATTGTTGATAGGGAATATCAATGAACGGCGAACCCGCGCCGAGCACGACCATATTCATCGCCCGCGCCGCGCCCGCCTCTTTCGCCATCTGTTCGGCGTTCAGCATCATCTGATGCGGCAGGGCGCGAATCGCTCCGAAAATCCCATCAAGATCAGGATAATTTACAATGTTCAGCACCGGAACAGTGTTCGTAATCAGCCAGCCGTTTTCCGCAAGATACGGCAGATAGCGCAGCGATTCCATCGGCTCGACGGATAAGATCAGTTGTGCGCTGCCGCCGGGAATCAGGTCGGAATAAATCGGGTGGTCGGAAATTCTCAAATGCGATTGCACGTCGCCGCCGCGCTGACTCATGCCATGCACTTCGGCCTGTTTCAGAAATAACCCGGATTCGACAGCGGCATGGCCGATAATCGCCGCAATCGAGAGAATCCCCTGCCCGCCGACGCCTGCCAGAATAATATCATTTTTCATCGT
>CAZMEO010000005.1:20489-28300 GCA_964565315.1 uncultured Candidatus Moduliflexus sp.
TCGAGAGAATCCCCTGCCCGCCGACGCCTGCCAGAATAATATCATTTTTCATCGTCTTATGCCACCACGACATACGCGAAACACGCGAAAATGAGGTAAAATTTTTCGTGTATTTCGCGTATGTCGTGGTAAAATGCTGTTATGCCGCCTGCTCGCGTTTTTTGCGGCCAATCGTCTGAATGCACTCGCGCCGGGGAATAATCACGGATAACCCGGCATATTCAATCTCTTCATTCAAGACGCGCACCATCTCGTCATGATTCTTTGGCAGCGGATCGAGTATTCGAATATGCCCCTCTTCCACGCCGACGCCCCGGCAAATGCTTTCGATTTTTCCGGTGCCGGCGTGATCTTGTCCGCCGGTCATGGCGGTCGTGGAGTTGTCGAGAATAATAAGCACCATATTGGTCCGCTCATTCACCGCATCCAGCAACCCGGTGATGCCGGAATGGGCGAACGTCGAATCGCCGATCACCGCAATCGCCGGGAAAAATCCGGCGTCAGCCGCGCCTTTTGCCATCGTGATGGACGCCCCCATATCCACGCAGGTATTGATCGCATGAAATGGTGGCAGAAAGCCGAGTGTATAGCAGCCGATGTCGGAAAACACGTGGCCGCTGCCGTATGGCGCAAGCGCCTCATTCAGCGCATGATACACGTCGCGATGCGGACATCCTTTACATAATTCCGGCGGACGCGGCGCGACAACCTCCGGCACTGGCAGCCAGGGTTTGGCCGGATGTCCAAGCGCGGCAGCCACAATGTTCGGGTTCAATTCGCCGTCGCGCGGCAGCGTGCCATCAAGGCGGCCTTTAATGATCGGGCGATGCTTGTTGTGCAGCGAAATTTTGCCGGTGTCGGTCGCGACCGCGTCAAGCGTTTCATACGACGGCTCTTCATGTCCCAAATAGCCGTTCAACATTTCTTCAACAAACGGCATCCCTTCTTCCAGCACAAGAATCTGTTCGCATTCGGCAAACAGGCGCTCGATCTGCGTGCGCGGCAGCGGATACTGACTGATTTTCAACACCGGATGCGGGCATGGCTGCTCCTGCCAGTTTTCCATCAAATAATTGTAGGCCAACCCGCAGGCGATGATGCCAAGCGATTTGTTCGGCGCGTCGGTGTAGGCGTTAAACGGCGACCGCTCGGAGGCTTGCTCGAAATCGGTCTGCCGCCGCAGCAGCAATTTGTAGCGCCGGCGCGACACCGCCGGAAGCAGCATGTATTGCTTCGGGTCTTCTGGCAGATGGATCGCATTTTCCGGCAGCGCATTCTTACGGGCGATGCCGGAACGCGAATGCGCTAAGCGCGTCGTGATGCGGATCATGACCGGAATCTGATATTGTTCCGACAGTTCGAACGCATAAAACGCCATGTCGTAGGCTTCCTGCTGGTTCGATGGTTCTAACGCCGGAATCATGGCGAATTTCGCATAATACCGCGAATCCTGCTCGTTTTGCGACGAGTGCATCGACGGATCATCCGCAGCCACGACAATGAAACCGCCATTTGCGCCTGTGATCGCCGAATTCATAAACGGATCAGCCGCCACGTTCAGCCCGACATGTTTCATGCAGGCCATCGTTCGCTTTCCGACATACGACATGCCGAGCGCCGCCTCATACGCCGTTTTTTCGTTGGCCGCCCATTGCCGATGCACGTTGCGCGCCATGGCGCCGGGGCTGTGTTGAATATATTCAGTAATTTCTGTGGACGGCGTGCCAGGATACGCATATACTCCCGATAATCCGGCATCTAACGCGCCCTGCGCAAGCGCTTCGTCTCCCAATAACACTAATTTCTCCATATTCGACTCTCTTGCCTCGTTCCACGCTTGCCTTCAACCGGCTCAGGACAGGCTGCGTAGAACGTTGAGATTCGGACGCTTCGCGTCCATGCCGCCGCTGCGCGGCGCGTTTTGCAAACGTTCCACGCAGCCCTCCGAAAGAAGAAACATGGAACGAGAATGGTGATACGCCACGACTCTGAAAGAGAACGAATTGATGTCAAGATTAAAATACCGCGAACCACAATGATTTGTCTCTGCTTGCCCTTCGACTTCGCTCGGAGCGACAGGAGTGCGGCGAGGTCGCCGCGACGCGCCGACGGCGGCGCACTCCTCGACATGATGAATACGCTGATAAATTGATTGTACGTAGAGCGAAGAGCGGACGCCGCACAAAAAACATCAGAAAAACACCAGGCCGGTTCAAGCCGCCAGTGAGGGGAAAGTCAGCCATATCATCTTGACGCCGATAGTTTATTGAGAGAATTTCTTGACACGATTTTTAAAAGACAAATAAGTAGTCAATATCGCTCAGCATTCCTTCTGTATCAGGATGCGCTGAGAAAAATAGCATGATTGGGAACGAAAGGGCCGTATGAAAATTCTTGAACAAATGCTTGAGATAGAGACGGAAGCCCGTCAGATCGTTGAAGATGCCAAAAACGAAGCAACTGTCATCCGAAAAAAAGCGCGGGACGATGCGAAACAATTAGTGCAGGACGGCAAAAATGAGATGCAGCATCGCGTCCAGCAGGAAATCTCCCAACTTGAACAAGAAGCCGAGAAACACAAAGAACAGATTGTGAGCGCCACCAAAACCCGCCTTACTGAAACGGAACGGCTGGCAAAAGAACGGATCGAGAAGGCCGTTGATGATGTCCTCTCTCAGTTCTTGCGCCAACACGTCTCACACGAAATCTGATGTTTACCTCGGTCTTTAAATACGCGTATCCTCATGCGAAAGTTCGCGCCATGAAGGGGTTATTGCTTCAGGATGCGAAGTATCGCGACATGTTGAATGCCGATACGTTCGAACAACTGTTTCATATTCTGCAAACGACGCCGTATGCCGAATCGTTTCGCGGAGTTGCCGCCGTTGACCTCTCACAGCAAGCATTTACCAATCTCCTCTATCAAAATTTGTTTCTTGATTATCATAAAACGATTCGTTCCGTCGATAAAAATTCGCGCGATTTTTTGATTGCCTGTTATCATAAATATGAATTGCTGAATCTTAAAATGATTCTGCGTGGCATTATCAGCCATGTTCCTGCTGAAAAAATCGCCACGCTGTTGCTTCCCACCGAACGCTACACGCTGTTTTCAAAAGACGCGTTGTTAAATTGTCAGGATGTTCACGCCATCATCGACCACCTTCGCGGGACATTTTTCGAATATCCGCTCAACCTTGCTTTGCGCCGTTTTGATGAAGAACAAGAGTTTTTCCCGCTGGAAATGGCGTTAGATTTGCATTACTACAATTCTCTCTGGGAAAAATTAGGAGCGCTGCCCGATCTTGATCAAATTATTGTGAAAGAAATTATCGGCATCCTCCTCGATATTCTCAATATTACCTGGATTATTCGATTTAAAGAACATTACCATTTTTCGCCGGAAGAAATCCTGAATTATACGATTCAACATGGACAATCGCTTCGCTTGAAAGAGCGGCGAAGCTTTTCGGAAGCGCCCGAAGCAAACGACATTCTCGACCTGCTGAAAACCACGCCTTATGGGAAAGCCGTGACGGGCGAGGTGCAACTCAATACGTTGCATGTAACGCTCTCGCGCTATTTTATCGGACGACTGCAAAAATTTTTTTCCGGCGATCCGTTTCAGATGGGAATCATTATAGGCTATCTCTTGCTGAAAGAATTCGAAATTTCCGATATGCTCACGATTGCTGAAGCCAAACGCTATGGATTTTCTCTCGAGCAGAGCCGACATTACGTGATTCATACGCAACAGGGGTAAGGAAGGAGTTCATGATGTTTAAGCCGCTGGAAATGGTGAAAGTCGTTCTTCAAATTCTTCATTCTGATGGAGCGAAAGTCACGCATGTCATCGCAAAGCAAGGCTTGCTGCATCTTCTGGACAGCCATGCGCAATCCAAAGAGAGCGAGACGCTTTTTCCCGACAATCCGCAACAGTTAATTACCCAATACGCGACGCTTGACCAGGAACTCAAAACCCTATTTCAACAGCTTTCTCTTGGCAGAACCATTCAAAAAGAGACCAGCGTCGAGCCTGCGAAAGAAGTGGACGCAATTCAAGACGCCGTTGAGCGCATTCGCAAAGCGCTTCAAAGTGTATCGAATCAAATCCTGTCTATTGACCGTCAGCGCGATGAAAAACGCTCGCAAGCCAATCTGCTGAGGTCTATCGCGGCGGCGGCTTCCGATTTGCATACGTATGAGCAATTCTCCTATTTTCATAAGGTCATCGGCTTTATTGAAACCAAAGATATTTCCCGACTTGAAGCCAGTTTAGCCTCCACGCACTCCATGATCGTCTCGCTGGCAACGATAGAACGGCGGAGTTTGATTGTTGCGTTTTGCTCTCCTAAAGACCGCGACATCATCGAACGCGCGTTAAAAAGCTCGTTCTTCGAAGAAGTATCCCTCCCTTCCCTCACGCAAGGCTCAGTGGATGAAACCGTGTCGAATTTAGAGGTTGAGGCGCGGGAATTAGACGCGAGAAAAGCGGAACTGAGCAAAGAATTGCGAGAAACGCAGCAAGAAGTTGTCAAAGAGCTTCAGACGCTTCGCGAAAAAGTGTCATTAGCGTTAGTGATTCTCAAAGCGCAACTGTTGTATGCTCGCGGAAGCCGTTCCTATCTGATTCAAGGCTGGGTGCCGAAAGATCGGATCGAGACGTTGCAGAAAGAAGTGATACGCGTCACCGAAGGCCGGGCGCGATTTGACATTTCTGAGCCGGAAATGATTGAAGACGTGCGTCAGGGGAAGTTAAAAATTCCGATTTTATTTAATAACCCCTATTTGATTCGGCCATTCGAGACCATTGTCTTCAATTATGGCACGCAGGATTATCGGGAAGTGGATGTCACGCCGTTTGTCGCTGTCTCGTTTTTGCTGATGTTCGGCATGATGTTCGGCGACGTGGGGCATGGCGCGATTCTGTTTGGATTAGGCTATCTGCTCTTTTCTAAATTCTATCAATTTTTGGATTATGCGATCATCGTCATGGAGTGCGGCGTCTCTTCAATGATTTTCGGCCTGCTTTATGGCAGCATCTTCGGCGTTGAACATTGGATTCCCGCGCTCTGGTTTCGTCCGGCGGAAGACATCAATTACTTCATGACAATTGCCGGACTGCTTGGGATTGTGATGATCAGCGGCGGCATTGTGCTGAATATCATCAATTCGTTTCGACTCAAAGACTATGCGTCAGGGATTCTCGGCCATTACGGCATTGTCGGCGGCTTGTTCTACTGGACAGCGGTCGGCTTAGGGTTGAAATATGCGATCTATGGCAATTTAGGAGTCAGCACCGAAGTACTGATCGTGTTGTTAGGGCTTCCATTAGGCGTGATGTTCTTCCGAGAACCATTAGAACACATGTTCTTTTCCGCGCATGCACATGGCGGAAAGGTCTTCCCGTCAGGCGTATTGATGTTCTTGCTGGAATCCGCCATTGACACTGCGGATGTCGTGGTGCATTATGTCGCTGGCACGGTGTCGTTCCTGAGAACTGCGGCATTTGCGTTGGCGCATGGCGGCTTGATGGTTGCCATCTTTACGCTGACAGACATGCTCTCGAACGTCACGGGAAGCGGGCTGTGGCAAAGCATCGTGATTATCTTCGGCAATGTGCTGGTGATCGCGCTGGAAGGCATGGTCGTCTCGATTCAGACCGTGCGTCTTGAGTATTATGAATTTTTTACCAAGTTCTTTAAAGGCGGTGGCGAACGTTTTCAGCCACTTAAACTTGAATAACCTGCAACAGAAAGAAGCGAGGAGTTTATGAAAATCAAAGATTTCAAAAAATTGATAGCAGTCGCGTTAGGGTTCCTTGTGGTATTAAGCTTGTTCACGGTTGTGATTAATATCGGCATCAGCGTCGCATTAGGACAGGAAGCTGTTCAACAGCCTCAGGCCGTCAACCCAGAGATCGCGAAAAGCGCCTTTTTAGCGGCAGCAATTGCCGTTGGGCTTGGTTCGATTGGCGCAGGCATCGCCGTCGGCTCGGTCGGTTCTGCGGCAATGGGCGTCATGGCGGAACGGCCTGAAATGGCGTCGCGTGCGTTGATTTTCGTCGGCCTTGCGGAAGGTATTGCGATCTATGGTCTGATCATTTCGATCATGATCCTTGGGAGAATTTAATGCGAACCATTGTCATTGCTGATGAAGACACGGTATTGGGCTTTTCGTTTGCAGGCGTGCAAGGCGTGGTTGTCAACACGCCGGACGAAACGCGCAATGCCTTCGATCAGGCGACTCGACAAAAGGATGCGGGAATTATTGTGATTACGGAACGAGCGGCGCAGACCATCCGGGAAATAGTGGATAAATGGATATTAAAGCCCGGCACGCCGATTATTCTTGAAATCCCTGACGGACGTGGCCCAATGGAAGGCCGACGCACTCCCCATGATTTCGTCAAATCAGCAATAGGAATCAAATTTTAAAGGAACGAAGTATGGCGGGAACGGTTTCGGATTTTTCAAAGGCGATTCTTGAGGAAGCGCGGCAAGAGGCGGAAGGGATTCTTGATTTAGCGCGGCGAGAGGCTGAACGCATCATGGAAGATGCGCAGGGAGAATTGGATGCGATCTATGAGGCCGAATCTCCCCGCGCGGCGACTCAGATGGCGAAAAGCCGCTATAAACAGTTAGTGGCCGCCGCGGAACTTGATGCGCGGAAACAACTGATTTTAGCGCAAGAACGGCTGATTGCTGAGGTGGAACGCCAGATCAAAGAGCGCTTGCTCCGTTTGAGGCGAGAGACGACGTATCCGGCGTTATTGACGCAGCTTGCGCGAGAAGGGCTCTCCCAGTTGGATGGCGAGCAGTTCGACCTGATCGTCGCTGAAGAAGACCGCGCATTGATCTCTGACGCTTTTCTGAAAGAACTGATGACCGGCACGAAAAAAACGGTGCGCTTGTCTGAGCGATCCGAACCTGGCATTTCCGGCGTCATCATTCAACGCGCTGACAAACGCGTGCAATGCGATAACACGCTTCAGGCGATCTATCGAAGAAAAGAAGAAGAATTGCGGCTGATGATTGCTCAACAATTATTCGAAGGGCAGAACCAGACTGAATAACCTTATAGAGTGAACGTATGAATGAGAAGAGTGTAGCCACTGTGTCCTGGATTAGCGGCCCCGTCATCCGAGCCGATCATGTCGTTGGCCTGAGCATGATGGAGCAGGTTGAAGTCGGGGAAGAACGCTTGATTGGCGAAGTCCTTGAGCTTGACGGCGAGATGGCGACGATTCAGGTGTATGAAGATACGACCGGCTTGAAGCCCGGAGCGCCGATTTATGGCACAGGTTCATTGTTATATGTCGAATTAGGACCCGGCTTATTAAAAAATATTTATGACGGCATTCAACGCCCATTAGCCGATATTCAGGCGCTGCAAGGCGATTTTATTCATCGCGGCGCACAGGTGAATGCCTTAGACCGGAAACGACGCTGGAAATTTACCCCCACCAGCCGCGTCGGCAATATCCTGAAAGGCGGCGACACGCTCGGCGAAGTTGCTGAAACGGTTACTTTCCTGCATCGCATTCTCTGTCCGCCGAATGTGCAAGGCGAATTGATCGAAATTGCCCCGTCCGGCGAATATACGATTGAAGACGTGATCGCGAAAGTTAAAACCGCGACCGGCATCGAAGAATTAAAATTGTATCATCGCTGGCCGGTACGCCGTCCCCGTCCATATCGCCAACGCCAGAATCCCTCGATTCCATTGATTACCGGGCAGCGCGTCATTGACACGTTTTTCCCGATTGCAAAGGGCGGCACGGCGGCTGTTCCGGGAGGATTCGGCACAGG
>CAZMEO010000005.1:28400-33584 GCA_964565315.1 uncultured Candidatus Moduliflexus sp.
TTTTCCCGATTGCAAAGGGCGGCACGGCGGCTGTTCCGGGAGGATTCGGCACAGGCAAAACGATTACGCAGCATCAGCTTGCCAAATGGTGCGACGCGAATTTGATCGTCTATATCGGTTGCGGCGAGCGCGGCAACGAGATGACCGGTGTGCTTGTGGATTTCCCGAAATTGATCGATCCGAAAAGCGGCAATCCGCTGATGGAACGCACCATTCTGATCGCGAATACCTCTGACATGCCGGTGGCGGCGCGTGAAGCGAGCATTTACACCGGCATCACCATCGCCGAATATTACCGCGACATGGGCTACGACGTGGCGATCATGGCGGATTCCACCTCGCGCTGGGCGGAAGCATTGCGCGAAATTTCAGGCCGCCTCGAAGAAATGCCTGCGGAAGAAGGTTTCCCGGCCTATCTTGCCACGCGGCTCGCGGAATTTTACGAACGCGCCGGGCGCGTCACCACGCTGAATGGCGGCGAAGGCTCAATCACCGTTATTGGCGCAGTTTCCCCGCCCGGCGGCGATTTCTCCGAACCGGTCACGCAGCACACCAAACGCTTCGTGCGCTGTTTCTGGGGACTCGATAAAGAATTGGCGAGCGCCCGCTATTTCCCGGCGATCAACTACATGGATAGTTACAGCGAATATTTAGAAGATGTGTCGGTCTGGTGGGCGCAGTTCGAAGACGCGGATTGGAAAGAGTTGCGCGATAAAGGTATGGCAATGCTGCAACAGGATAACCGCTTGCAAAAGATCGTCAAGCTTGTCGGTGAAGATTCCATGCCAGACGACCAGCGCCTCATCATCGAAGGCGCAAAATTGCTGAAAAATGCGCTGCTTCAGCAAAGCGCGTTTGATGACGTAGATATGTACGCGCATCCGCTTCGCCAATTATGGATGTTAAAAATCATTCTACATTTTTACGACCGCGCAAGCGACATTATCAAAAAAGGTGCGCCGATTTACCGCATCCGCGAGATGGAGGCGATTGAAAGCATCGGGCGCATGAAAATGCGCATTTCGAACGATGAAATTGATAAATTTCAGGATTTGCTGCGCGAAATTGACGCAGAAATGGATGAATTAGAGCATGATTACGCCGGAGGGCTTTTTTAGGCACAAGCGATTATGGGAACAGCAGCCAAAGAATATCTTGGATTCAGGAAAGTCTCAGGCCCGATTCTTTACGTGGAAGGGATTGATGATGTCGGCTTTGCCGAAGTCGTGCAGGTCGTGGATGTTCGCGGACGATTGCGTCACGGGCGCGTCCTCTCTGTCGGACAGAATATCGCGGCTGTCGAGATTTTCGAAGGCACCAGCGGTCTGGCAATGGAAGGGACGAAAGTTCGGTTTTTAGGCCATCCGGTCACGGTGCCCGTGTCGAAGGAGATGTTAGGCCGCGTGTTTAACGGCCTCGGCGAGCCGATTGACGGCTTGCCTGAGCCGATTGCCCACGAACGCCGCAGCGTGAACGGAGCGCCGATCAATCCCGCCAGCCGGGAATATCCCCGCGATTTTATCCAGACTGGCATCTCCGCGATTGACGGCATGAACACATTAGTGCGCGGTCAGAAGCTGCCCGTCTTTTCCGGCAGCGGCTTGCCGCATAACAAACTCGCCGCGCAAATCGTGCGACAGGCCACGATTATCGGCGAAACCGAAACGCAGTTTGCCGTCGTCTTCGGCGCAATGGGCATCAAACACGATGACGCGGAAGTCTTTCGCAAAAGTTTCGAGGAAACCGGCGTGCTCAGCAATGTCATCATGTTCATGAACTTAGCCAGCGACCCGACGATTGAGCGCTTGATTACGCCGCGTTCGGCCTTGACCGTCGCCGAGTACTTAGCGTTCGATCTCGGCATGCACGTCCTCGTCGTGTTGACCGACATGACGAACTACTGCGAAGCGCTGCGTGAAGTGTCCACGTCGAAAGGCGAAGTGCCGAGCCGTAAAGGGTATCCGGGTTATCTGTACAGCGATCTCGCTTCGATTTACGAACGCGCCGGGCGCATTATCGGGCGGAAAGGCTCGATTACGCAAATTCCGATTCTAACCATGCCGAACGACGACATTACGCATCCGATCCCGGATTTGACCGGATTTATCACCGAAGGACAGATCGTGTTGGATCGCAATCTCGATAAACAGGGGATTTATCCGCCGATCAACGTCTTGCCCTCATTATCGCGCTTGATGAATGATGGCATCGGCAAAAATAAAACGCGCGAAGACCATCGGAACGTGTCGAACCAGTTATATTCGGCCTATACGTATGTCAAGCGCGTGGAAACGCTGGCCTCGATTATCGGCGAAGGCGAGTTGTCCGATCTCGATAAGCAATATTTAGAATTAGGCCGCAAATATGAAACGATGTTCGTCAAACAAGGATTGGCGGAAAACCGCACGATTGACGAAACATTAGATTTGGCCTGGAAAATTATCTGCACGTTGCCGCGCCGGGAATTAACCCGCGTGACCGACGAGCAAATCGATGATCACGGACAGTTTTCGTCGGAATAATTTGAACCGACCCCGGTAGCCTTACGTGGCGGGCTTGAAACGAAATCGTTAGAAAAATAGTTGACATTCTTTATGGCACGGCTCAATATTCCATCAACAAAAAGTAATTTGCTCCGTCTGCATGATGAACTGACCTTTGCGGTTGACGGGCGCGATCTGCTTGACGAAAAGCGCGAAATTCTCATTATGGAAATTATGGGAATGCTCGAAGACGCGCATCGCAAGCGATTAGCTCTGGAGAAATCGTTAGCGGAAGCGCATCAGGCGTTTGCTGTCGCCAAAGTGCTGCTCGGCACGGAAAATATTCGGCGGGCGGCGCTTGGCATTCAAGAAGAAGCGGAAGTCGATATGCACGACCGCAGCGTCATGGGCGTTCCCGTGCCGGTGGTGCAGGTCAAATGGAATAAATCTGAAAAGCCGCGTTACAGTTTTTCCGGGACGACGTTTGCCCTGGATGCGGCGGCCAAACAATTTTCATCCAGTTTCGAAACGCTGGTCGAGTTAGCGGAAATCGAAACGACTCTGTGGCGGCTGGCAACGGAATTGAAAAAAACGCAGCGGCGATTCAACGCGCTGGATAATATCCTGATCCCTGAATATTCGGAAACCGTCAAATATATCGAATATACTCTTGAAGAAAAAGAACGCGAAATCCTGTTTCAACTGAAGCGCGTCAAAGAAAAATTACATCGCTGATTAACTCAAGAGTTACGAATTATGAGGCGCAGGCGCATCCTGTCGATCCGTAATTCGCGGCTTATTCGCTATGCCTTCAACAACACTCTTCAAAAAAATTTTAGTGCCTGTTGATAACGCGAAGTATTCTATTGATGCCGCCCGTTTAGCCATTCAGCTTGCGCAGCAGCAAAACGCCCAATTGATTTTTCTGCATGTCGTCGATATTCGCGCAATTGAAACGATGGCGCGTTATGGCAGCGAATCGAAAGAAGCCTTGATCGTCAAAGCCGAAGAAAGCGGATGGAAAATCCTGTACAGCCTTGAGGAAGAAGCGGTCAACGAACAGGTGCGCGTCGCGTTGACGCTGGAAGAAGGCACGCCGCATCGTGTGATTTTAGACAGCGCCGAAAAATACAAAGTTGACCTGATCGTGCTTGGCAAACCGCGCAAAACCGGCGCGCGAAAAGATGCCGTATTAGAGCCGATTATCGAACACGCCGAGTGTCCAATTCTCCTTTCCAAATAACCATTCCGCCGCCGAAACGTTCAAATCGGCGGCACGCTCCTTATGCTTGCGTCAGCCCCCATCCATGCTGATCGCCTTCAGCAGCTAAATTCCCGCGCCATCCGACCGGGGCGATACGTCCTATACTGGATGCAGCAGAGCCAACGCGCCGAAGAGAACCACGCCTTAGAATATGCGGTTCACGCCGCTAATACGCTGAAGCAGCCGCTTGTCGTCGCCTTTGGCCTGACTGACGCCTATCCTGAAGCGAATCTCCGTCATTATACATTTTTATTAGAAGGCTTGCGGGAAACCTCTGACACATTAGCAGCGCGAGGCATCAAATTTGTGCTGCGTCGCGGACATCCACCAGAGATCGCGCTTCAATTGGGAAAATCCGCCTCGCTCATTGTCTGTGATCGCGGTTATCTGTGCCATCAACGCGCCTGGCGCGGCGAGGTGGCACAGCAGGCGGATTGTCGCGTTGTGCAAGTGGAAAGCGATGTGATCGTGCCGCTTGAAGTCGCGTCGAACAAAGCCGAATACGCCGCGAGAACGCTCCGCCCCAAAATCATGAAGCAGGTGGAACGGTATCTCAGCCCCATTCCGCGCTTGACGCTTGATCATTCGTCGCTTGACCTCGATCTGCATGGAGACGACTTTACGGATATTCCCGCGTTCCTCTCATCGCTGAACATAGATCTCCGCATCACGCTGGTCAACCGCTTCTTTCGCGGAGGAACATCGGAGGCGAAACGTCGTTTTCGAGAATTCGTCGAACAGCGGCTTGAATATTATGACGACCATAGCAACCAACCGCAGACCGACGACATTTCGCAGATGAGTCCGTATCTGCATTTCGGCCAGATTTCGCCGGTTTATCTTGCGCGGCAGATTCAGGCCAGCCCGCATTCCATCGAACAAAGCGGCGACGCCTTTTTAGAGCAGTTGATTGTCCGGCGCGAATTGGCGATGAATTTCGTCTCCTACACGCCCGATTACGATGCGTTTTCGTGCGTGCCGAATTGGGCGCAGAGCACGCTGCGCGAGCATGAAGCCGACCGGCGCGAATACCTCTATTCGATGGACGAATTGGACAGCGCCAACACGCATGATCCCTACTGGAATGCCGCGATGCAGGAAATGAAACAGACCGGCTTCATGCACAATTACATGCGGATGTATTGGGGCAAAAAGATTTTAGAATGGACTCGCAGCCCGGCAGAAGCGTTCGCAACGACATTGGCGCTGAATAATCGCTATTTTCTCGACGGGCGCGATCCGAATTCCTACGCAGGCGTCGCGTGGCTCTACGGCGTGCATGACCGCGCCTGGAACGAACGCCCGATATTCGGCAAAGTGCGCTGCATGACTGCCTCCGGCTTAGAGCGCAAATGCGACATGCTGGCGTATCTTCAGAAGACGCAACGTTTGCTCAAATAGCAGGATCATTGGGGAACTGTTTAGAAAAACAGTTTC
>CAZMEO010000006.1:0-13527 GCA_964565315.1 uncultured Candidatus Moduliflexus sp.
TTCAGGATTTTTACGATACGCCGATCCGCTTGCAGCCCATCGGATTGGCGTATCTGAAAGCGATTGTGCGGCGCGAACTGCCGGAATTCGAGGTCATCGTCAAGGACTATCATCATGGCCGGGGACGCCGCCCGATTCCGCTGCCGAAAGAACTTGCCTACCTGAAAGCGTATTACGCCTACCCCGATAAAAGCCCGTTCTGCTCGTTTTATCATTACTATCATTTCGGCGCGGCGTTCGAGGAAATCGCCGCTGACGTCGCCGCCGAGCGGCCTGATCTTGTCGGCATTTCGTCGCTCTTTTCCGCGTATTCCCGCGAAGTGATTCGCTGCGCCGAAGCGATCAAACAGGTCTGTAACGCGCTGATTGTAGTTGGCGGCTCGCATGTGTCGGCAGCGCCGGAAAGCGTGCTGCGGCATGACTGCGTGGATGTCGTGATTCGCGGTGAGGGCGAGCGCCCATTGGTGGAATTTCTCCGCGCCTGGAAAAGCGGAGGTGATTACGCTGCTGTGCCGAATCTCGGTTTCAAGCGCAACGGCGAATTCACGCTGACGCCGATGGCGGCGAATTATCCGATTGACGACCTGCCGCTGCCCGATTTCTCGGATTTGCCGCCGGAACGCTACGCCTTCGAGCGCCGTCCGCTCTGCATGATCGTCACCTCGCGCGGCTGTCCGCACCGCTGCGCTTTCTGCTCCGTACATCTGACCTTTGGCGCGAGTTATCGCCGCCGCTCGAACGAGGCAATTCTTGAGGAAATCGCGCTGCGCTACGCGCAAGGCTATCGCGTGTTCGATTTCGAAGACGATAATTTGACCGTTCGCATCGCCGACATGAAAGCGCTCTGCGAGCAATTGATTGCCCGTTTTCCCGACGGCGAGACGCAATTTCTCGCCATGAACGGCCTGTCGTATCACAGCCTTGATCGGGAATTGCTCGGCCTGATGAAACGCGCCGGCTTCACGCATCTCAATCTGTCGCTCGTCACGGCGGAAAGCGGCATTCGGCGACAGGCGAACCGTCCGCATTCGTTGGAACAATATTTTGACATTGTCCGCTTCGGCGCGTTGTTGGGATTTCGCATCGTGTCGTACCACATCTTCGGCCTGCCGCAGGAATCGCTGGAATCGATGCTTGATTCGCTTGTCGTTAATGCCGAACTTCCTGTCTTGATTGGCGCGTCGCTTTTTTACATGACGCCGAACATGCCGATTGCGGCGGCGTTTCCTGCAATGGCCGACGACGATGTCTTCAAGGCGCGATTGACGGCGATGGCGATTGAAACGGCGCATGTCAGCCGCGATGACCTGTTTACGCTGTTTATCACGGCGCGGATTCTCGATTTCCTGAAAGGCTTGACGTTTTCGACGGCGTCAATCGCGTTCGCAGACGCACTTGATGCGGCGGAACAACAGGGCGGACGGGCGGCAATCGGAACGGTTTTATTGCGGCGGCTATTTGATGAAAAAGTGTTATACGCGGCGGTTGGCGAGCGGTTCGAGCCGATTCGCCGCTTTCAGTCGCCGCTCTTTTTCCGCTTCTGGTCGCGCTTGCGATATATCTGCACGCAAAGCGGCGCAATCGTTGTGCTGTAAGCGGTCAGACACCTTAGAGGTTCTGACAGCTATGCGTTCTTTTCGCTGACTTTGAATTGCGACGCCGCGGAGAGCAGAATGCCGGTGGCTTCATTCAATTGGCCGATGGCGGCAAAGGTTTCTTGCAGGGCGGCGCGGGTTTCTTCCATTTCCTCGCCCAATTCGCGCACGGCGGTGTTAATCTCATGCGCATGAGCGGATTGGTGCTGCATCGCGTCGTTGACGCGCTCGAATTGGGGAGTTAAATCCTGAATTTGCCCGATAATCTGGGTAAACTGGGCACTGATGCGCTCCACGTCTTCCGTGCCGTGCCGCACTTCGGCCATAAATTTTTCCATTTCCATGACGCCCGATGTGACCGCCCCCTGCATTTCCTTGACCATATCTTTAATATCCAGCGTTGCCAGCGCGGTTTGATCTGCTAAACGGCGGATTTCTCGCGCCACAACCGTAAAGCCGCGCCCGTATTCTCCGGCTTTTTCGGCTTCAATGGCGGCATTCAGCGACAGCAAATTGGTTTGATCGGCGACTTTCGTGATTGTCGTCACGACGGTCGTAATATTGTCGGCTTTTTCATGAATCGCCTGCAAGCGCGACGAAATGGCTTTCGACGCCGCGTCCATCAAGCGCATCGCCTCATCCATGCGCTGCAAGTCCTCCTGCCCGCTGCTGGCAAAATGCGCGGTCTGCTGCGACGCTTCCGCGACCTGCCGCATCGTTTCGACGAGGTGGGCGGTCACCTCAGAGATTTGATGGACGGAATTGACGACCTGCCTGGTCGAATCCACCTGCGTCGTGACAATCGCTTCCTGTTCGCGCGTCGTGGCGGAAAGTTCGGCGGCGGAGGAATTCACCTGAATCGATGAGTGTTGAATTTGTTGGATTAACAATCGCAGCGCTAGCACCATCTGGTTGATGGAATGCGCCATCATCCCCATTTCATCGCGATTTTCGACCGTCAGGGTATGGCATAAATCGCCTCCCGCAACATTGCTGGTATAGGCCATGACTTCGGACACAGAATGGCTGATGCTGCGACCGATCCAGATGGCTGCGGCGCAAGCGATGATGATGCTGAAGACCGCCACAATCGCGATTGAAAGCACGGTGCGGGCATAATGTTCGCTGGTTTCTTGTTTCATTTTTTCGGCAAGCATCAAGACCTCGTTGACGGGCATGGTGACGGCAATCGCATACGTCAAATCTCCTGCTGACAACGGCCTGAAGGCGACAAATTTATCAATCCCTTCGAACGTGTAGCGGCTGTTTCCCGATTCGCCTTTGAGCATCTGTTCCTTGACAAGCGCCGCTAATTCCCCATCTTCTACTTCAGAAAGATTTTTCTGATCCGTCAGGCGATATTTCGGGTGGCTGATGAGCATGCCCTGTTCATTCATGATATACGGATAGCCGGTTTTGCCATACACATGCTTTTTCAAGGCGTCCCAGGCAATATCCCAGTCCAGATTCACCACAATCGCGCCTTTAAGCGTCTCCCCGACATACACCGGGGAAATCGCCAATACTTCGGCGTTTTTCGTGTCAGATGCCAGTTCCACGCCCGTGAGATGCACGCGGTCTGCTCTCAGCGAGAGGCTGCGCTGAAACCATGTGTTTGAGGCTTGTGATAAAAGCTGGCTGGAAAAACTGCCGTTCCTCAGAACGATACGTTCCTGTCCGGCGGAATCGAGCAGGCGAATCTGCGGAAACAACGGGCGTTCTTTCTGATCAATGCTGATGTGAGAGGTCTGATAGAAGGAGAAAATTTCTTGCTGCAAGGCGTCTTTGGCGCGTTGAAGCGAGGCGTGTTCGAGTTCGGTCGTATCATAACTCAGGCAAATAATCCAATTCCACAGCGGGAATTTTCGGAACGCGACAGTGATATTGCGCCCATTCACCGTATATTCTATCGTGCTGGTCTGTTCGCCGCGTTTGGCTTCAAGCAGGGCATTCAATTCCGAAACGCCGGTTTCCAGAATCAGATTTTTGCCGATCATTTCGGGATCGCGATGCACTTGAATGCTTCCGGTAAAATCAATGGCAAAGGCTTCGCCCGATTCCCCGATTTTCGTGTTGTTGAAAATTCCTTTCAGCAGGTCGCTTTGCTGCGGCGTGGCGACATAGATCGCGCCAATCATCGTTCCGGCGCGGTCAGTCAGCGGCTTGTAGGCTGAGATATACCAGGCTTGTCCGATGTATTCGCGCCCGGAGTAGGTTTCTCCGTTCAGCAGCGCGGCGATAATCGGGTCTTTCGTGTTATCAGAATGTTTAGCCGGGAGATACGTGCCGATTGCGCGGCGTCCGTCAGGCGTCGGGATCGTCGAGGCCACGCACGCGAGGTCGCCTTGCGCGTTCATGCGTTGAAAAATGGTGCAATGTACCCCTGAAACTCGTTGCACCTCGTCCACAATCGGCGACATCTGCGCCATCTGGCCGAATCGAAGCTGCGGCAGGGAGATTGACGATTTGGCTTTTGTCATCTGTTCCACGACGTCCCAGATGATCGGCGACAATTCATCTGTCGAAGGAGCGCCGTACCGCTCGGTCATGATGTATTCCGCGACCTGCAACGCATTTTTTACCTTTTCTTGCAGTTGCTCGTTCTGGATGCGGCACAATTCCAACAACCCTTCGATGACGTGGGTCGCTTCCTTTTCGGAGATGTCTTTTGCCTGGCGGTCTGCGGTAAAATACCAGAGCATATTCGCGGAATTCGCTAAACGTCGGGCTGTCAACCTGGTGGTATCGAGAAGCGACGTCACCTGCTGCCAGTCAGCATCAAGGCCGAACCGCATTTTTTCCGTCGCTTCTGCTGTCAACGCATCATACGAATCGGCAATAGTCGTCCGGGAAAATGACGTAAATTCATGCAGGCCGAATCCCGCGATTAACGTCCCGGAAATCGTGATAAAACCGGCCATGCTGACGAGCAATTTAGTTTTGATTGACCAGTGTTTGAACATAGAGCATCTCACATCTTCAGGCTGAACATGGTTCGATTTCGCAGCAGAGTCGAAGGATGTCTTTCCAATGTTGCGTTCGTCCTAAAAATATCAAAGGAGCGCCAACGCTTGCTTTGGCCTTGTTGTTTGGACTTGAAAGAAATATGATAATTATTATTCGTCTTTTCCTGAAAAGTCAAATAAATTCTCTTCGCCGCCAGCGCGAAGCCGATCAAAAATCGTTGGCGATTGAAAAGAGGACTTTGGCCGGGCCGACGCGCGAAAAATCGGTTTCCTGCGAGACATCTACGCGCAGACTGAGCAGGCCGAACGGGCCATTGAGCGGAAAGCGAACGCCCGCGCCGTAGGCTGTGCGCACGTCATCGAACGACACCGCGTCATCCTCCCATCCCACGCCCATGTCCGCAAACAGCGCCCCGCGCAGCAGATCAACCGGCAGGAGCGGAAAACGATATTCCATGTTTCCTAACAGAATATTCGTGCCGGTCAGATTTTTTTCGTCGTCGTCAAGATCGTCTTCCAGTCCTTGCCCTCGAAATGTCAGCGGCCCGCCGACCTCGAAAACGCGGGCGTTTTCTCCGACACTGCTGAGCGCCACCAATCGGAACGCCAACGCGCTGCGCCGCGTCAAATGGAGATATTGCCGGGTATCCGCCATGAATGTCACAAACGAGAGTTCGCCAATTGCAGGCCGTATGCTGAGTCGGCTGCGGTTGCCGTCAAGCGGCCCTAAATAGGTGTATAACGAGGTATCGCGGACATAGGCAAGCGATGGAATCGCATAGAAAAACTCTTCTTCAGGCTGTTCTTCGTCATTTACGATGCGATGGCCTTCTGTCATCCATCCCTCCAGGCCGAATTCGACGCGGGCAAATTTATTGAACGGCCAGGAAAAATCGGCGGAAATGCCGCGTTCGACCGAAATATCGAATTCATCATTGCCCATTGAAAACGAGCCATTATCCGCAACGAATTGAACGCCGCGAATGGCGTAATTCAGGCGGTGAGCGCGATTGATGTAGGCCAGAATAACATCAGATTCATCAAGGACTTCGGTCAAGTTCACTGCAATATTCAGGCGTTGATTCGACAGCATGTCTCCAAATGCCAAATACCCGATAAAATAGAGCGAATCCGAGCTTGCCGCTCCCCCAAACAGCAGGAACTCGGGGCGAAGCCTTGCCGAGTATCGTTTCGTTTCAATGGCTGCGTCAGGATGAAAAAGCGGCGAAATCCAATCTTTTTTCGCAACCGCCTCTTTCGACGGCGTTGACGAAATGGCTGTCGGCGTGTCGTCGTCAAATCCGATTTCGTCCTGATAGTCGCGATAAGTTTGCATCAGGCCGTCGAGCGCGAACAAATCCCACCCTTTTCGGGAAAAGCCAGAAAAGATCAGGCGGTCTGCCGCTCGCGCCCAGGTCAGCGCCGGGTTATCTTCCGTTACGCCAACTACGCCGGTATTGGCGTGTGTGATGCGCCGAATGGTTTCGGCGCGAAGATGGCCGCGCGCCGCAGGATGCACTTGCAACGGCATCACATAGAGATTACAGAGGCCGGATTCATCTGAAATAAACGCCAACGCAGTTCCATCCGGCGACCAGACCGGCGTAAATTCGTTCGCAGGCGTATCGGTCAGCAGATACGATTCGCGGCGCTTTATGTCGTAGATCGCCAGATCAGATGTCCCGAATTGCAAGGCGCTGAGGTCGGAAAAGCGCCCGGCGTCGGTAGAATACGCGATCAACGCGCCGTTCGGCGACCAGGACGGATGGCGATTCGAGTAGAGATCATTGGTCAACTGCGTCATCTCTTCCGTGTTAATATCGATCAGGAACAGGTCTTCCTGCCCGTCTTTCGTGCCGGTAAAGGCGATGAGATTGTGAGTCGGCGACCAGGCTAAAAAGCTGATGCTGCTGACCGTTGGCGTAAGTTTTTTCGTGATGTTCCGCGTTTGAATATCTTGAAGATAAATCGCGTTTTCTCCGCCAGCTTTGGCGTTGAAGGCGATGTGCGTGCTGTCCGGCGACCAGGTGAGCGACGTATTCAAATAGCGCAATGTTTCGAACGTGCCTGCTCGTTCGCCTTCGACTAATTTTCTGAGAATCTTTCCCGTTTCCGCAGAAGCTAAATATATGGTGCGATAGAAGTCGCGATCCGAGACGAAGGCGACATATTTTCCGTCGGGCGACATCGCTGGGAGAATATTCAGCGCGAATTTTTTCTTTTGATGACGGACAAGCGCTTTCGCCTGCTCTTCAAGCGGACGCTGACCGGAATTTGGCGCGGCGGCGCAGGTCGTCATGATCTCTTTGCGCCACCCGGCGTAAATCTCTTTCCAGGTCGTGCCTGCGGCATCCTGAATTGTCTCCTCCCAGGGTTGATCTTCCGCCAGCGCGTGCAGCAATTCGGGAAGCATCTCTTTTCCGTGTGTGTTGACGAGATATTTCCACAATGACTGTCCGAAGCGATAGACGCGAATATCTTGCATCCGTTCCACCTGATCAGGCTCAGGGAGGGAATCCTGCGCCACACCGTCCCTCAGCCACATCGTGGTCAACGGGTTGTCATATTCCGAGACATATTCCGCCATCCCTTCGATGAACCAGAGCGGCACATAGAGTCCTGCCGAAAACATGCCCAATCCCGATCTGCCGCCGCTTAAAATATCGAATTGAAAGGCGTGCGTCAATTCATGCACCAGCACATGATTCAAGCTGCGATATGAGCCTAAAAACGGGATGACGATCCGGCCTTTCAAGCTCTCCGTGACGCCGCCGATGCCTTCGTCTAACATCCCGGAAATCACTTCGGTTTGCTGAAAGTCGTCGGACGAGGCGTATATAATCAGGGGGATTTTCTGTTCGAATTCATGATGCAGCGTTTCGGAAAGGTAGGCGTAAGCTCGTTCAGCCATGTTGACGGTATTCTCGGCCAGGCGTTCTTCGCCTTTATAAAAATAGATGACGAAATGGGGCGTTTCCCGCGTTGCCCATTGGAATGCCTTGTAATGGACTTTATTTTTGCCGAATCTGGAATTCAGCGTTTGCGCCGAAAACGATGACGGCGCGGCAAGGCTTAACAGGATCATGAAAAGAAGGAGAAGGATTTTCCGAAGTCGCCAAGACGGAATCATGGGTATGCCTCCCTTATCAGACATGAATCGATGGAATGATGAGACGCATTTGTTGTATGAGCCTCCTGAAATGCTTGTCAAGTAAAACGACATTTGATTTTTTTGAATGAATACTCACCGCCCGAACGCGGTCATTTTCGCGAGATTTTTTCAAAAAACAGGCGAGTTTCCCCTGTAAATCAAGAAAGTCGTATCTTATTGAGAATAAATAACTTAGGCGTGTTATATCGTTAAAAAGCCTGCTACATCGGCCTCTTCATCAAAAAAAATGAAAAATTACATCACATTTCTGTTGACGTTAAAATAGACGTTTGCTATATTCGCTATGTCAGGATAAGAAGTTGGATGGACATTCTGCAACGTCTGACTTCGCCAGAACCGGGGAACACGTTGTTGTTCATCAATCAACGCCTATTGAAAATGAGCGCGAGTTCATTTTCAGGCAGAATCATTGTCTAACAGCACCTTTATCAGAGGGAGGAGTAGCATCATGAACAAAGATTCCTTAATCGGAGCAATGGCCGAAAAATCAGGATTGACCAGAAAAGATTGTGAAAGCGCGCTGAACGCATTTGTTGACAGCGTGAGCGATGCCTTGACCAAGAAAGAAAAAGTGACGTTAATCGGTTTTGGCACGTTTTCTGTGGTGACCCGTAAAGCTCGCACTGGCCGCAACCCCAGCACCAAAAAACCGATGGAAATTCCGGCAAAAGACGTTCCGAAGTTTAGTCCTGGCACGAGCCTGAAGGAAAAAATCGGCGGAAATTGACCTGCCTGACGTGGTTTTGAAGGGCTGCGAATTGCTGTTGTTGTCGAGCATACGGTAAGTTGTAGAACAACAAAAGTTGTCACGACAGGAAGGAAAGAGTTGCAGAGTGGTGTTCTTTACACGCCGATTCTTTTCGAGAAGGGGCGCTGACGGCGTGTAAAGAACCACTGTGCCGCCCTTATTGGTCACGTGGAACAGGAACGCGAAGGTTCGATGAAAGACATGGTACGTTTCATTGCGGAAGCCCTGGCTGATGAGCCAGAACACGTCGAGGTCGTTGAAATTCAGGGAAGCCATAGCACGATTGTGGAACTGAAAGTCTCAGAACGTGACCGGGGCAAGATTATTGGCCGTCAGGGCAGAACAGCAGACGCCATACGTACCCTCCTCAAAGCAGCCGGAAGAAAAATGGGAAAAACCTATATTTTAGAAATCATTGATTAGCCGCAGCTTCATCGGAAATTTATCAGGGCTGTTTCATGCGTTAGCGCCACGGGGGCAGGGGTTATGATACCTCCCCCGCATGGAAGCGGTTCTGAGGTTTCATGCTTCCTGTGTCAAGCGTTGCAGGACGCGCAGAATATCAGGAAGGTGAAATGGTTTTGCCACAAAGAGCTTTACGCCTAATCGAAACACCTCCCGCCGAACATGATCATAATTATTGCCGCTCACCACAATAATGTTGGCTGAGGGATTCATGTGTAAAATATTTTTGATCGCTTCGATGCCATTCATATCCGGCATGGAAATATCCATCGCCACCATGTCAGGGAGTTGATCCGCATACAAAATCATGGCTTGCGCCCCGGTTGACGCGGTGCCAACCACTTTCCCGCCGAGCATTTCCACGATTTCGCAAAACATCTCCACCACGATTTGCGTATCGTCCGCCACAATATAGCGCAACGTCCGCGCTTGAGGAAGATGAAAACGAACATGCGCCGGATAATAGATGTCATGATCCGCCACGATTTCGTCTTCGAATGCCGCCTGAGCCTGCATATCCTTCTGAACAAGGGCGGGATGAATGCGAGCCAGCAGACTCGCATCGTAAAGCTCGTTGGCGGCGGGGACGGCGGATTGCGTGATCTGCGAGAATAATTCAAGGCCGGAAACGATGCCGATGTAAAATAATTCATTCATCTGCATGGAATAGATATTTTTTTGCAGCAGCGTGACCAATTCTTCCTTGTCAGTGTCTAACAGATCAGAGAACACGGCAGCGGCCTTTTGCAGCGTTGAATTGAGATAGGCGGTCGCCTGCTCAAGCCCTCGCAGACAGGCGAGCAGCGCGTCTGCTTCGCGGTGAATATGCTCCTCGAAGGTGACGAGCAAACTTTGGCCGGTCAACCAGTTGACGCGCCCTTCATGCCCTGGAATGAAGGAATATAAGCCGGAAAAATAGCGCGTTCCTCCCATGTAACACGCCTGACTTGCCCAGGGCTCCCAGCAGGCGACGGCGTCAATTTCATGATTGGCAAACAACTCCAGTTGTTCGATGGGAGAGGCATTCACAAGGGAAATTTGGGAGACATCAAGATGGAAGTCTTTCGCCATGTTGTGAAAGGCGATTTCGACCAATGACCCCTGAACGATGCCGATCCTCCGTCCTTGCAGGTCTGCCGGAAGCACGATCCCGCTCTCCGTTCGGACGACCACCTGATACGACGCGGAAATGTCCGCTAACGGCGAGATGATGCGAATCGGCAGCCCTTTCGCCCTCAGCGCGAGAAAATGCGGCAGCGTCTGCGTCCAGACGAATGGCGGCTCAGAGGAATGTTCGAAGGCGTGAAGGCAGCGTTCTTCGGAAGGAAACAGCTTGCATTCCACCTGAATGCCGCACCGCTGAAACAATCCTAAGCGTTTTGCCAGGACTAATTGCGCAGACGTGTGAATGTCTTTTACTCCCCAGGCAGTGATTGATTCCGACATATCTCAAACCTGCGACATGAAGTCATTAATTTTTAACAGAACTTCGTACCGCCGACGTCCTCGTCGGCCTCTCGTTGAAGCGCCGACGAGGACGTCGGCGGTACGAATGTGCGCTTAAAAATTACTGATTCGATGTAGTACTACGACATTGGAACGTGGATATTCCCAAAAATGACTGTATTCTATGATTTTTTCAGCCCGCGCCAGATGCCCAGCCCGCCCATCGCGGCGGAGGGGAGGCTCGCTCGAACGACGTGCTGCAAGCTTTCAAGATGCGGCTGCGTATTGAGCAAGAACTGATGAATAATCTGCTGAAACATGCCCCAGTCAATGGCAACCACGCCGTAATGGCTCAGAAGAATCAACACACAATAGACGCCGCCAATCACAATCGCCACTGTTTTTGCGGCAACGCGCAGGAACGCGCCGACGCAGAATCCTAAAAAGAAGCTCAAGCCTCCTTCCGTCAAATATGGCGCTAAGGAAAAGAGCACGGGCTGAGATTCGCTGCCGGGATTCTGCAATTGATTGCCTGGCTGAAAGGACGAGGCGCCGGAGTTATCGGGCAGCGCTTTGGCCGCATGCGGCGACGCTGAGCGTGATGACGCGAGCGTCGCCTGCTGCTCTTGCATATACGCATAGCCTCGAATGCCAAGCCCGCACAAAAAAAGGAAAAGAATGACGATCAACAGCCACCGATCACTTCGTTGGCGTTGCTGCTGTTCCAGTTGCTGTTCTGCCATCGGCGTCTCCTTTCGGATAGATTGCGCAGCGTGCGATTGTGGCGCACGCCGGGAGTTGTTCAGAATTGAAGCGTGTCTGTTTGAAGAGCGTCAACATTTTCCTGCATGACAGCCGCCGACATGGAGAATACAGCAAGGCGCCTATCATGCACAGTGTTCCAAGCACAAAATCTTTTGTGATTACGACTTCGTCGAATCGCATCGTCTCATGCGCCCAATCTTTCAGGAACAGATACCCGATCAAGACGGCAATCATCATCCCGAAAAATGGGAGTAATTCGCGGCAAGGATGATAGACAAGCACGATAATGACCAAAAAGAGGAGGAGATTCCGCACGACTGGAAAATCCGCCCAGTAAATCGCAAAATTTTGGAGAATCATGGAAAGCGACGGGAGCGTGATAATCGTTTTTCCATGTTCGCGACGCAGATTTTGTTCCTTATCCGGGGACATCAAACCTTCATCACCGACCGTCACCCAGATATGCCGGAAATTACCCGCTAAGGTCGCTTCGGGAAAGCCGCGCGAACGGAGGATGCTCGTCGCTAACACGGCGCGTCCATCGCAATCTTCTCGCCCTCGCTGCCAGACCTGCGCGGCGGTCGGCCAATAGTCGATGTTTCCCCAATTATCCCAATCGTAGGCGTAGGGAATTTTTTCATACACATAGCGTTGCACCGCGAGAAATTCGTCATGCTTTGTCGCATTGGCGGGCAATTGCGCATCAATCTCGCGATTTGCGTCTTCCAGCCCGACAAAGTCGGTCTGGATAAGTTGTTCGACGTTCGCATAAATGAAGAGTTGTTGAAGAAACAACGCAAGATTTGGATTTAATGCGAAAAACAGGGCGACAGCAAACAGGCAAATTTTTAGCGACCATCTCCAATAAAATTTGAGCCGTGCTGCGGCATCCCACATTCTCCAAAATGTTTTTTGCATCATGCCACCCGCATGTTCGAGAGGCCGAATCGTCAATCTCGGTTGACGGGCTTGACATTCGGCTTATCACGTTGATCTATGAACAATATGACAACAGATATCTATCAGTCTTAAAACGCCGTGATGCTTCTGTCAAGAACTCTATCCGAAAAAATGAAAAAGGTTGACAAGTTTCACAACAATTCGCCTGAATCAGGAATTCTCGCAAGTTCTACTTTTTGATTGACATTTACAAATCTATGCGGTATTCTTAGAGAATTGAGGAAACGAGTCTTTCAGGCTGTCCCGCCTGAACGCTCGATGAAGATGAAACATGAAGACATCGCATCGTTGACAAAGGAGCAATGTAATGAAAAATATGAGGAATATCTGTGCGATATATGTCTGTCTATTGGCGCTGAGCGCGCTCATGGCCTCTGCGGTAAGCGCGAAGCAGATGATGACGGTAAAGAATCCGCAGGTCAACCTGCGGCAGACGCCGACGACTGCGACCGACAATGTGATTGCCGCGATTCCGCAAGACACCGAAGTTGAAGTGATCAAACGGCAGGGAGGCTGGTACAATGTGCGCATTCCTGACGGGCGGACGGGGTGGATTTCCGAATGGGGCTTGACGCCCGTCAAAGACAATCTGCCGGTTGTGATCGAGCCGGTTATTGAGAAGCCAGAAGCCGCGGAAGAGCCTCAGTTCGAGGCGGAAGCTCCTCCGCAAGAGCATGTGCGCGAATTCGCCGAAGAACCTCAGCCAGAGGCGGAAGCCATGTCATCTATTCTCAGCGATGCCGCAGGTTCGACGGAGAACATGATGTTAATTCCAGCAGCGCAAGCCATTATCGGCAGTGATCAAAAAGAACTCGACCGCCTGCTGCGCCACGAGCATGTGCCGCAGGATATGGTCTTAGATGAAAAACCGCGCCAGACCGTCGCGCTGTCAGCATTTTATCTTGACCGGCATGAAGTCACGAACGCCGACTACAAGAAATTCGTGGACGCCACGCGCTATCACGCGCCGCTGAATTGGCAGAACGGCATGTATCCGCCTGGCGCGACGCGGCATCCGGTCACGTTCGTGTCCTGGAACGATGCGCAGGCGTATGCTAAATGGGCGGGAAAACGCCTGCCGACAGCGGAAGAATGGGAATTTGCGGCGCGAGGGGCGCAAGGGCTGGTGTATCCCTGGGGCAATACGTTTGACACGCAGCGCGTCAATATCAATCAAATCAATAAAGGGGTCGCGCCGGTCGGCTCGTTTCAGGACGATGTCAGTCCATTTCAAATTTATGATATGGGGGGAAATGTCATGGAATGGACGCAATCGCATTATCAGGGCGATCCGGAGTTTTATGTCTTGAAAGGCGGCGCGTGGAGCAGCAAGCGTTTCGAGGCGCGCGGAGTGAATAAGACGCCCGGCGAAGCCAGCTATCAACTCAGCCATATCGGCTTTCGCTGCGC
>CAZMEO010000006.1:13627-22384 GCA_964565315.1 uncultured Candidatus Moduliflexus sp.
ATAAGACGCCCGGCGAAGCCAGCTATCAACTCAGCCATATCGGCTTTCGCTGCGCCAAAGACGCGGCAAATTGAGGCAAGCACATAGCCGTCAGACACGTTCAACGTGTCTGACAGCTTTTTTTTCACATTATCTGAACAGCTTGCTGACCGAATCCCCGTTATGAATCCGCATAATGGCATCGCCGAGCAGCGGCGCAACGGACAGCACTTTGAATTTATCGTACTGGCTCTGTTTGCCGCCCAATGGGATCGTATTCGTCACGACTAACTCGTCAAGTTCGATTTGATGCAGCCGTTCGACCGCCCGTCCGCTCAATACTGGATGCACCGCCGCCGCCGAGACGCTGTTGACGCCATAACGTTTTAAAAATTGCACGGCTTCAAGCAGCGTGCCGCCAGACGCGATTTCGTCGTCAATGATGAGCGCATCTTTGCCCTGTACATCGCCAATCAGATGCACCGCCCGTGCTTTTTCGTCGTCGCCGTCGCGTCGTTTATCAATAATGGCAATCGGCAGATTCAAGCGGTTAGCATAGCGCCCGATGCTTTTGGATTCCCCGACATCCCCAGCCACAAGCACCGCATTGCTCAAATCTTTGTTGCGAAAATAGTCGCAAATCAGCGGCGCGGCAATCAATTGATCGATCGGCACATGAAAAAATCCCTGAATCTGCGGAGAATGCAAATCCATCGTCAACACGCGATGCGCTCCGGCAGTTTGCAGCAAATCTGCCATCAGCCGCGCCGTAATCGAAATGCGTGGTTTATCCTTTTTGTCCGACCGCGCATACGGGAAATACGGGATGACCGCCGTAATCCGCTCTGCTGAGGCATACCGTAAGGCATCAATCATGATCAGCATTTCCATAATGCCTTCGTTGACCGGCGGACAGGACGTCTGCACGACAAACACATCAGAGCCGCGCACATTCTCCAGCAAGCGCACCATAATATTTTCGTTGCTGAATTTGATGATTTCCGACGCGCCTAACGGTATCTCGTTATATTCGCAAATCGCCTTCGCTAATTCAGGATGAGAACTCCCTGAAAAAATCTTCAACTCACGTCTCATAATCTATAATCTCCCTGTAATAAGGCTTGTTTCATGTTTCATACCCCCCTTACTCTACAAATGAAAGGGAAAAATTCTGTCAAACAAAAATTGTGAAAATTTGACATTCAGTGGAGAATAATTGTCAATTGTAAACAGGCAAGGATCGTAAAATACATTTTACATTTGACAACTTTCTCAGGAAATGGTATTTTGACATAATTTCCGTATATTTTGTCAGGTGGAAGATATTCGCTAAACCCTTTTGTTATTTGAGAATCTTATAGATGAAGGAAATAAGAATTAATGAAAGTTAATGGCGTTGAATGGCAATTTCAAACCCAGATCGTGGAATACATGGCTTGTATGCGGCGAATATGGATTCCTGGTGTGTGTGTCGTGCTGAGCGTGCTGATGGTCGGCGGAGTCGTGCTGTATATGCAAACCTCACCACGATTCGACATTTCCAGAATCGGCATTCGTGGACATATCCGTTTAACGCCACAGGCGATTGTCGAACATTTGAACCTTCCTCCGCATACCAATATTTTTCAGGTCAGACTCCACGATGTCCAGAAAAAAGTGGAATCGCTGCCGTGGATTCGTCAGGCGGAGGTGTTTCGCCATTTTCCCGATAAACTCAGCATTACCGTGACGGAACGCGAGCCATTTGCATTGGTGAAATTGGATGAATTGTATTTAGTTGATCGCGAGGGCGTTGTGTTAGGCTCATTAGCCTCTGGCAGCGCGATTCGCTTGCCGATTATCACCGGCGCGTTGCTGGCGCAATTGAATGAACAGGGAACATCTCCGCAATTGCAAGAGGCGTTCCGGGCGCTTGGCGAGGTGATGCGGCATCCGCTGCTGCAACATGCACGAAAGATTCGATTGGAATGCCTTGAAAATGTGGCATTTCTTCTTTCCGATACGTCGCCGGAAATTCGCATATCCCTGAAAACCTATCAACAGGGCTTGCAGCGATTAGAAAAAATTTATGCGGATTTGCCGCATGAAACGCTTGCTTCTATTGATTTGCGATTTGAAAAACGCATAATCCTTACCCAGCAAAACGCATCGCCATCGTAAAAAAGTATATTCTCACAATCTTTTTATTTGACAGGAATAACGGATATATCTCGATATAGCGGAAACATGGCACAGTGACGCGATCAGGGCGATTAAATGCGCGGATAATCTCAGGTAAAGGGGAAAAGAATTGGCTGCGAAAGAAGGAACGATTATTGCGGGCTTAGATGTTGGGACGACGAAGATTTGCGCGATTGTCGGCGAAGTCAGCGACGAACAACGAATTGATATTATTGGCATCGGCAGTTCCCCGTCGCGCGGGTTGCGCAAAGGGGTGGTCGTCAATATCGAAGGCACAGTCAAATCGATTGAAAAGGCCGTCAAAGAAGCCGAATTGATGGCCGGAGTGGATTTGAACAGCGTGTTTGTCGGCATCGCCGGAAGCCATATCAAAGGCATTAACAGTCGCGGCGTGGTCGCCGTCTCAGGAAAAAATAAAGAAATTACGAAGCATGACGTGAATCGAGCGATTGACGCTGCCCGCGCTGTCGCGATTCCGGTAGATCGGGAAGTCCTGCATATCCTTCCACAAGAATACATCATTGACGAGCAGGACGGAATTATCGATCCCTATGGCATGTCAGGCGTTCGCCTGGAAGTCGAAGTGCATATCATTACCGCCGCCGTGACATCCGCCCAAAATCTTGTCAAAAGCGTCAACCGCGCCGGTCTTGAAATCGAAGATATTGTGTTGGAACAATTTGCGTCGAGCAAAGCGGTGCTTTCTCCGCAAGAAAAAGAATTAGGGGTGGTGTTGATTGATATTGGGGGCGGCACGACCGATGTCATTGTCTATATCAACGGGAAAGTGCGCCATACCTCAGTGTTGGGGTTAGGCGGGAATCATGTCACGAATGACATTGCCGTTGGGCTGCGAACGCCGACCAGTGAGGCTGAACGCATCAAATGCCGCTATGGCTGCGCCAGTTCCGAATTAGTGGAAGAAGACGAAACCATCGAAGTGCCCAGCATTGGCGGGCGAAAACCGCGCGTGCTGTCGCGGCAGGTGCTCAGCGAAATTATTGAGCCGCGCATGGAAGAAATTTTTACATTAGTCAAAAACGATCTGAAGCAAATCAATTATGATGAAAACCTTTTAGCTGCTGGAGTTGTTGTTACAGGAGGCGCATCAATTATGAAAGGCGTCCCGGAATTGGCCGAACGCATTTTTGATCTGCCTGTTCGCCGGGGAATGCCGACCAATATCGGCGGCTTGATTGATGTGGTGAACAGCCCGATTTATTCGACGGGGGTCGGGTTGGTCCAATACGGCATGGAATTCGATTCCGCCGGGAAATTTCAAAAAACACACGATGATCATATCTTTCCAAGAATTCTGGCTCGCATGAAACAGTGGTTCAAAGAATTCTTATAAAGGGTAAACGAGCATGAGCGACAAAAGCGCAATACGTCAACACGCCGAAAAGATCGAACGGAGGGGGGGCCGTTCTTCTTTATCACGCGTGACGGAAGGGGATGGAAACATGGCAATCACCACAGCAGCAACGACAGGATTTATTGACGACAGCGGCACGAAAGCGCGTCTCAAAGTGATTGGAGTCGGCGGCGGCGGCGGAAACGCGATTAACCGGATGATTACCGCCGGGTTGGGCGGAGTGTCGTTTATTGCAGCCAATACGGATGTTCAAGCCCTGCGGCAAAGCCAGGCGCCGCTGAAATATCAGTTAGGGTCGAAATTGACTAAAGGGTTAGGCGCAGGCTCAGACCCGGAAGTCGGCAGAAAAGCAGCGCAAGAAGACGACGACATGATAACGGAAATGGTGCAGGACGCTGAAATGGTCTTCATCACCGCTGGAATGGGTGGCGGCACAGGCACAGGCGCTGCGCCCGTGATTGCCGAAAAAGCGAAAGAACTCGGCGCGTTGACCGTCGCCGTCGTGACCAAGCCGTTCATTTTTGAGGGAAGTTATCGTTCTCGTCAGGCTGAAATGGGGCTGGCGGAATTGAACGACGTGGTTGATACGCTGATTACCATCCCGAATCAACGCTTGCTCAGCATGGTCAGCAAGCAGACCTCGATGCTGGATGCGTTTTTTCTGGCGGATGACGTGTTAACGCAGGCCGTGCAAGGCATTTCCGACTTGATTATGATTCCCGGCTTGATTAACCTTGATTTTGCCGATGTCAAAACCATCATGGCTGATATGGGCGTGGCGTTGATGGGCGCGGCGATTGCCAGCGGCGACCAACGCGCGATTGAAGCGGCGAATAAGGCGGTCTCCAGTCCGTTGTTAGATGAAATCTCTATTGACGGCGCACGCGGCGTCTTGATCAACATCACTGGCGGAAAAAATCTCGGCCTGCATGAAATCAGCGAAGCGGCCTCGATTATTCAGGAAGCCGCGCATCCTGACGCCAATATCATTTTCGGCGCGGTGATTGACGAGAACATGGGCGACGATATTCGCGTCACGGTCATCGCCACTGGTTTTGACACCAAAGCCAAAATTGATAAAGAACGCATGGAACGGCAGCTTGGTACGGAACGGGCGCCGGTTTATCGCAAATTGGAACGGCCAGCGCAGCCACAGCAGCCGCCGCAGCAAAAATCCTATGTGTCGCCGTTCCGAAAAAAAGTTGAGCCGATCAGCGGCGATTTCGTGATCGAAAATGATCTCGACGTGCCGACGTTCATTCGCAAGAAAGTCGATTAAGGCCTAACGGAATTTTTGCGTGAACTATCGCATTCGCCAGGATTTTGACGCAAAACTGCGCGGGGAAATCGGGACAATCTTTCGCCCCCGGCATGATAACACAACGATTGTCCTGACGTACCCGAACACGTATGCGGTCGGAATGTCGAATCTCGGATTTCAGACAATCTACGGATTGCTGAACGAATGCGATGCTGTGTGCTGTGAACGCGCATTTTTGCCGGATGCTCCCCTGCTTCCGCTCTATCGGCAGACCCATGCGCCGCTTTGCTCTCTCGAATCGAAAACGCCGCTCTCAGAGGCCGAAATGGTGGCGTTTTCGATTTCCTTCGAAAACGATTACCTTCATTTGCTCGATATTCTTGAACTTGCGCACATTCCGCTCAAAGCGGAAGATCGCAACGACGCTCATCCGCTGATCATCGCGGGCGGAGCGATTACCACCATCAATCCCGAACCGTTAGCGCTGTTTGTGGACGTTTTCTTGCTCGGAGATGGTGAAAATATTGTCCCGCAATTCGTCAGCGCGTATCAGCAGCATGCCCCGACCTGTTCGAAACAACGCCTATTAGAACGCCTTGCCGCCCTTCCCGGCGTCTATGTTCCCTCGCTTTATGATGTCACGTATCATGACGACGGCACGATTGCGGCAGTGACGCCGACTGGCAGCGCGCCATCGGTCGTTTCGACCTGTCCGCTGGCCGATCTGGATGCGTTTCCGGCCTATTCACGCATCTTGACTGAGCAGACGGAATTCGGCGACATGTTTTTGCTACAGTTGACACGCGGCTGCCCGTATAAATGCCGCTTTTGCCATACCGGCTACACGCAGCGGCCTCTCCGCCATCTGTCGTTTGAGGCTGCGACGTGCTTCATCGAACATGGCTTGCAATTCCGCAAAAAAATCGGCTTAGTCAGCCCCGCTGTCGCGGATTATCCGCATTTTGAGGCGCTCTATGATTTCATTCTTGACCGCGGCGGAAGCGTGACGGTCTCTTCGCTTCGGGTCAGCGCATGCGCGAAGACTGATATTTTAGAGCGGCTTTCCCGCGCCGGACAGCGCACGATCACCCTTGCGCCAGAAGCCGGAACAGAGCGTTTGCGAAAAATCATGCGAAAAAACTTGTCAAACGACATGCTCTATGCCACGATTGAACGTATCGCATTGGCGGGGATTCCCAACCTCAAACTCTACTTTTTGATTGGGCTTCCCTCCGAAACAGACGACGATATTGATGCGTTAATTGAAGTGTGCTGCGCCTGTCGTGACATCATGGTACAGACGATGAAGAGCAGCGGCAAGGTCGGCGTGATGACGGTCAGCGTGAATCCGTGCATTCCAAAGCCTTCCACGCCGTTGCAATGGCACGGCATGGCGGCAGAGCGGGAACTGAAACACAAATTGCAGCGCATCACGCGCGCCCTCGCCCGTGTTGGGAATGTGGACGTGATTGCCGAGCCGTTGCGCATGGCGATCTGGCAGGCTATTTTAGCCAGAGGCGACCGTGCCGTCGGAGAGGCGCTGCTGCTCGCAAAATCGTATCAAGGGGATTGGAAGAAAGCATTTCGGCAATTGCAGCGTTCGCCTGAATTTTATAGTCATCGGGAACGAGGGGCAGAGGAAGTGTTTCCCTGGCAGCATCTTCAGGTTGGGCAGTCTCAACAACAATTATTTGAGGAATATCAACAGCTTTTTACAGGAAATCGGTAGAGAACGGCGCGTCCGTTGCTCTGCTGAACACAACGTATGCACAGACGCTATCGTTATATGTTTGCGATCATGCTGACCATGAGCGTGTTTGCGCTGTCATCGTGTTCGCTGTCTCAGGTGCTGAACCCGCCGACAGACGCAAGCCGGTCACAAACGCCAGCGGAGCCGGTCTATGTTCAACAACAGCGCAACACGGGAGTCGCTATTTATTATCCGCGTTCAGGGCAGCCCATTATGAGCGCACAGTCGCAAAGCATTATTCAGGGGGGCGGCGATACGCAGCTTAGTTATACGCAATCAACAGGAGAAAGCCTGGTCATGCAGGTGCAGAATTCTCTTACAGAAGCTGACGCGCTGGTTTCGTCAGGAGAAGCCCGCATGAGAGAAGGAGATTTGCGGAACGCCGTGTTGGAATTGGAGCGCGCTCGTATGCTGATCGAGCAAGACCTTGATCCTGCGTTAGCGCAGATCAAGACCCAATCCACGATTCAGGGCGGCATCAGCATTCTTTCCACCTCTCAAATTCAGGGCGTCAGCGGAGAACGCACCGACTTGACTGATCGCATCGACGAGGCATACAATCTGGACGGCGTGATCAACCAGCAGCAAGAGCTTGCGAAACTGAATAAATTACGCGAAGAAAGCCGTTTTCGACTGACGCCGGTTTCCTCAGCCGCGAATTCACGCCTGATGCCTGTTGAGCGTCCGAATCAGCAGCCTCAGCAGATCACGCCGATAGTTCAGACGCCGGATCAGCCATGGAACTGGCAAGACGAATTTGCGGGAGAGGCTGAGCGAAATATTCGCATTTTTCAGCAGCGGCAGTCTGAGTTTGCGCAATGCCTGCAACGCGCCAATCAATATTTCCCGCAAGTCGCCTCTCTGCTTCGTTCTTATGGCGTCCCGCCGGAAATTGCCTATATTGCGCTGATTGAAAGCGGATTTCAACCGAATGCCGTTTCCTCCTCAGGCCGCGCAGGCTTATGGCAATTATCCGTTGCGCAGGCGCGGCAATATGGCTTGCGCGTCTCGTCTGGCAGAGATGAGCGTTTTTCGATTGACGCCTCGACCCATGCGTTTGCCCGCTATATTTCTTCCTTATATCAACGCGCCGGAACGTGGCGTTTAGCCGTGATCAGCCATTCGCCTCAGCAAGACTATCTCGCGAAGCTTATCGCGGCGATGGCCATTGCCCGCGACCCGCAAATGTACGGATTTAACGTCTATACGCCGAATTTATCGGGTTATACGGATACGTCCTGGGCGCAAGGCTGGTCTGGCGGGCAGGCGTCGCAGGTTGCGCCGCTGCAATCTACGCCAGTTGAAATGTTAGAGCCACCATCCGCAACCTTATATTAGCCTGAAATTCCTGTCAGGCGCGTTCGCGTGTCTGACAGGCCGCCCCTATGCGCCCCATAGACGACACCACTTTTGCGATCACGGATTTTGCCAGACACTATTATCTCCCGGCGCGTCCTTACGGCTATGCGCTATTCCGGCTATATTTCCGCTTGCGCGCTATCGGCGTCGAGCATGTTCCGGCATCGGGGCCGGTGGTGCTTGTGCCGAATCACAGCAGTTTCATGGATCCTCCGCTGCTGTCGGCGGTCGTGCCGCGCGTGATTTATTTTCTGATGCTGCATCATCATTTTTATCATCCGCGCTTTCACTGGCTGTTCAGCCGCCTTCCATGCATTCCGGTCAAACGTTCAGGCGCAAGCATGTCGGCGATGAAAGCGTGTCTTGATGCGCTGGAACATGAGCAAATTTTGTGCGTATTCCCGGAAGGCGGCATCAGCGAGGAACATAAAGCGAAAGGGCTGCGGACTGGCGCGGCGGTCATGGCGATGAAAACCCGCGCGCCGATTGTTCCGGTTGCGCTGCATGGCGTTTCGGCAGCGTTGCCGCTTGGAAAAATCTTCCCGCGCCCGCGCCGGATTACCATCACGTTCGGCGAGCCGATTGCCCCGCCAGATGGCGATGCTCGTGATAAAGACCTGCTTCAACGCCTGACTGAAGACGTGATGGCGCATATCCATGACTTGCTGCGAGACGCTGAGAACCCGGTCGGGGTTTAACCCGCTGACAAGGCAAAACGGTGACGTTCTGCAAAACAACTTGTCCGTGTTTCCTGAGTTTGTCGAAGGGAAGAGTTCAAACAAAACTTAATAGCCCTGCCTGACAGGATGAGCATGAATCATGCGGCGAGAGAGAAAAGGCTTGACATTTTTG
>CAZMEO010000006.1:22484-33347 GCA_964565315.1 uncultured Candidatus Moduliflexus sp.
CCTGACAGGATGAGCATGAATCATGCGGCGAGAGAGAAAAGGCTTGACATTTTTGGTTCGCGCTAAACTGTGGTTCGTTGCGTGATGTCATGATAAAAAATTCTTTTCACGCGATGGCGAATGTCAATAACTCAAAAAGCGAGGTGTTGTATATGTTTCGATTTGATTTGATTGCTCAAGCAATGGAAAAAGAGCCGAATAAATTTTTATTAGTTCATTTATTGTCCAAGCGCATGCACCAGATTGTTGATGGGGCGCAGCCATTGACGACGAAACATGTGGCTCCGGTCAATATTGCATTACAAGAATTTTTGGATGACAGTATCGGATTCAAAGAAGAGGGCGAAGAAGAATAAGGTAATTTCGTACCGCTGACGTTCTCGTCAGCGGTACGACAGACACGTGTAAAAATTATTGACTCCGCCTCATCATTCACAAGTCGGCGGATGAGGAGACGAGAACATTTTTTGTTGTGTTCGCAGCGCCGTAAGCACTTTCTCCGCAGTCATCGGCAACTCGGTGATTCTGACGCCGACCGCGTCGAAAATCGCGTTGGCAATCGCCGGAGGCGGGCAGTTAATCGGCACTTCAGACACAGATTTTGCGCCATAGGGCCCGGACGGTTCGTGCGTTTGCACCAGAATCGTTTCTAAACGCGGCATATCGGCGGCGTTAAAAATTTTGTAATCCGCGAAATTTGGATTCAACAGCCGCCCGTTTTCATCGAATTTCATCTCTTCAAACAGCGAAAATCCCAATCCCTGCGTCACTGCGCCTTCGATCTGACCTTCCGCAAGTTTCGGGTTGATTGCGACGCCGCAATCCACCGCTGCAATGAGCCGCAGCACTTTCACTTGTCCAGTTTCCGTATCCACTTCGACTTCTGCAAATTGCGCCGTAAATGGCGGCGGGCTGGTGTGCGACATATTCGACGCCGTTGCCGAAATCGGGCGTTTCTGGTGTTGTGCGGCATACGCGCCGACCTGTTTAAACGAAATCGCTTCGCCGTTCTGACTGATAATCCGACAAGAGCGATGCCCTTCTTCGGGCTGGTATTCAAGCTTTTTCACCTGATCGCCAAGCATCTTTCCTGCCACGCGCAAAATATTGTGCATGAGTTGTTCCGCAGCTTTTTTCACCGCTCCGCCGGAGACATACGTGGTGCTGGAGGCATACGCGCCGACATCGAACGGCGTCAGCGCAGTGTCGGCGGAGGTGATGCGAATGTCGCTTACGCTGATGCCGAGGGCTTCCGCCGCGATTTGCGTCAAAATCGTATCCGCGCCTGTGCCTAAATCGGTTGCGCCGACAAGCAGCGCAATCGTACCGTCAGGGTTGAGGATCAGCGTTGCCGAGCCTTCATCCACGCCCGCAATGCCGCTTCCCTGCATGGCGCAGGCCATGCCGACGCCGCGCTTGAGCGTGCCGCTGCCCGGCTTCCCGCGTTTTTCATTCCAGCCAATCGCCGCCGCGCCGCGTTCGATGCACTCTCCGAGACCGCAGCTTAACATCTTGCGTTCCTCTTTATCGCCGAATGCCGCCGCAACAATATCAATATCGCCTTGTTGTATCCGGTTTTTCTGGCGCAATTCCAGCGGATCCATGTTCAATTTCGCGGCAAGCTCATCCATCTGGCTTTCAATCGCGAAAAAGCCCTGCAACGCGCCATAACCGCGAAACGCGCCACTGACAGGCAAATTCGTATAAACCGCATGGACATCGTAATGAATATTCGGCACGCGATACAGCGGCAGCGTTTTGCGCCCCGCGCATTCCTGCACGGTTGGGGCATGATCGCCATACGCGCCGGTATTGCCGATAACGTGCATTTCTTGCGCGACAAGTGTGCCGTCCTTTTTTGCGCCGGTTTTCAGGCGAATCATCTGCGGATGGCGGCAATATCCGCCCGCGAATTCTTCGTGCCGCTCGAAAATCAGCTTAACCGGGCGTTCTGTTTTTAGCACCAACAGCGCGACGATATCTTCGAGGCACATCCCCTGCTTATTGCCGAAACCGCCGCCGATACGCGGCTTAATGACGCGAATTCGATGCTCTGGCATCTCTAAAATAGCGGCTAACTGGCGGCGCGTGTGAAACGGCACTTGCGTGCTGGTGATAAGCACTAAGCGCCCATCTTCATCGAGATAGCCGAATGTGCCGTGCGTTTCGAGGGCGCAATGTTTCGCTCGCTGCGTGGAGTAACTCTGCTCGACAATCACGTCGGCTTCCTGAAAACCGTGCTCGACGCTGCCGATGTCAACGGAAGAATAGGATGCGATATTGCGGGAGGCGTCGAAAATCCGTTCGGCGTCGGTTTCGTCATGAATAACCGGAGCGCCGGGCTGCATGGCGGCTTGCATGTCGAATACGGCTGGCAGCACTTCATACGCTACGTCAATCAAGGCGAGCGCAGCTTCGGCGATTTGCAGGCTTTCCGCTGCCACGACCGCTACGCGGTCGCCGACAAATCGGACTTTTTCATCAAGAATCACGCGGTCATAAGGCGATGGCTCAGGAAAACTCTGTCCGGCTTTGGTGTGGCGAATCGGCTTGACATCTTTGTGCGTCAAGACCGCGTGAACGCCTGGCAATGCCAACGCTTTTTCCGCGTGAATCGCCAGGATTCTGGCATGCGGATGCGGGCTGGTGAGAATTTTGGCATGAAGCATGCCCGGCATTTCGAAGTCATCCGTATATCGCGCCGCGCCTGTCACAAGCCCGACGCCGTCCACCTTTTCCACAGACGCGCCGACCACGCGCAATGGTTTATGTTTCATGGTGTATCAACCACGAAATACACGAAACACACGAAAATTTATCAATAACCGGCTTCTATATAATACCTCACAAGTTTTCAAAACCTGTGAGGTATAAGGTTTTATTTCGTGTATTTTGCGTGTTTCGTGGTTCAGCCTTTTTTATCCGCGACAGAAAGAATCGCTTCCACCTGTTTTTTATAGCCGGTACAACGGCATAAATTTCCGACAATCGCCTCGCGAACTTCTGGCTCTGTCGGGCTGGGATGTTCGTCTAACAAGGCTTTTGCGGAAAGAATCATGCCCGGAACGCAGAAGCCGCACTGCGCCGCGCCGTGATCTAAAAATGCCTGCTGCAATGGATGCAGCTTACCGTTCGACTGCGCCAGGCCTTCGATAGTCGTAATTTCCGCGCCGTCAGCCTGCGCCGCCATTGTCAGGCACGATGTCACCGCCTTGCCGTTCATAATCACCGTACACGCGCCGCAGTCTCCGGCGCGGCATCCGCATTTGACGCCGGTATAGCCTTCCCGCCGCAGCACGTCTAACAGCACGTCCGCCGGAGCAATGGCAAACGTTTTCTGCTCGTTGTTCACCTTGACCGAAATTTCCATAAATCTCGCCTCGATTTCGCATGAAACTTCTCAGATTCGTCGTTTATACAAAACAATATGCCGGACAGGTTTGAAAAAGTCAAGGAGTTATCCTGTCAAAACTACAGCGAATAGAAGAAAGGAACGAATAAAACTCTTGTTCATATTTGTCATGACACACGTTTACGGACAAGCTGTCAGACACCTTGAAGGTGTCTGACAGCTTTCTCCTGACCATAACATTTGGTTTCATTATACATATTCGTTTCTTTCTCTTATTCGCTGTTGTGAAGGCGCAGAGAATACTTCAGCGCCGTGTTGTCAATCTGCGCGTCAAGCGTGACGGGCGGCAGCGCGCTCAGAGCAAGCAGGATGAGCGGAAGCGACGCATAAAATTGCGGATGTTCGCTTTTAGGCAACAGAATCGAACATATCGGCGTTTTCGTCAAATTTTTCAACAGGTCGGCCAATTGCGGAGGTTGAAGAATGATGTTTGCGACAGCGCCGCGCTCTGGGCTCAGGCGATAGGGGGACGCCTGCTCTAATGCGAACAGTCGATCCATTTCGCGTTTCAGCGTCTTTGACGACGCGCCGATCACGCCATATCCGCTTGTTTCTGCGGGCGCAACGCCATACGCGAAGAGTTCCTGAATGAGCAGCGTCACTTTGACAAGCGCAGCGTTTTTATACGATTCGGCGGATTGTTTCACCAGGCTGCGCTGGCTTTCAGGAACAACTTGCGCGAGCAGCCCTGTCAGCGTTCGCTGCATCGCGCGCATGGCAATTTCAGGCGAGGCGCGAAAGGTCGTCAGGCATGACGCATCTGGCGCGGCATAGACCATGCCCACGATGCGCGAAGAGGACTGACATTCGAGCCGCCCATCGGTCAGCGCCTGCAATGCGCTGACTTCCGGCAGTAATTCGAGCGATTCCATCTGTGGGAAAATCGCTTGCAGCCGCGCCAACATCTGCGCCGTTTCGTCGCGATGCAGCCCGACCAAGATCGCGGTTTCTTTTTCGATGGCGGCGGAGACGTTCCGGCGAGGCGCGTCTTTCATCGCATCCGGAGTCGAGGCGTTCCGGCGGGGCGTCTCTCCGCTGAATAACATGGCATCAAGCCTGATTTCATCCGGGAGCGCATCGAGCGACAGCGTCAATTCCGCGCCTGGCGCGATGGTTGAAAGCGCGTCGCGATCAATGTTGAAGAATGGCGAACGTGCCAGCGTCCGCAGCAATTCGGCAGGGCGAATGTCGGCGGAAAAAAGCGGCGTCTCAGGCTGTTCTTTGTTCGCAGGCGCGGCATTCCCTGTTGTCGCTTTTTTCACGGTCGCATCCAGCAGAGGAAGGGAGGTTGACAGGAACAGCGCGTCGTCAATCACCGTATAATAGAGCGGAAAAAGCATGTCGGCGGTCTGCAATCGATACAGCGCGAATTTCGTTCCGGGCTGCGCGACGGTAATCGCCTGTTTCCAGGAAAAGACGTTCACGGCATAGAAGAGTTGTTCGACTTTTCGGGCAAACCAATCTGTCCGGCTCAGCAGCAGCAGCGCTGGAATCGCGTCATTGCTGCCCGTGTCATGCACGCTAAACACGGCATCTTTTCCAATCAGGCGCATCGGATTGATCGGCAAATTCGACGGAAACGATTTGACGAATCTCTGCCATTCCGGCGTTTGCCGAAGTTGCTGAAATGCGGGGGAGGTCTGGATGTGCTGATATGGTGTGCTCTGCAAGAATTCCGGCAGGCGGTTGCTTAAAGCGGCAAGATGCGCGCAGGCCAGCGGTTCATCAGGGAGCAGCGCCGACAATTCGGCGTTCATGCGAGGCCGCCGGACATAACTGATGATGCCGGTCAGCATCAATAATATTGCCGCCACAAGCAGCGGAATCGCCCAGATTGTCCAAAAATTGAGTTTTTTCATGATGCTCACCGTCCTGACAAGCTCTCGTTGTTGAGGATGTTCGCTAACGTTTTGGTGAAGATGATCGGATCATCTACCATCATCATGTGTCCTACGCCGGGAACGATGACGGGGTTGACCTCTTTTCCTAAGAGTTCTTTCAGCGCCGGGCGCTGTTTCAACGTTTCTTCGCCAATCAAGAAATGTTTTGTCAGCGGAAGCTGTCGGAATTTATGGATAAATTGCGAGTTCGTCGTGACCGCTATCAGAGAACGCGCGCTGCGATACATCGAAATCGGCGTGGTTTTCAGGAGTTCATCAATATACTCATCCAAATCAGCTTGATGAAATCGGACAAACCAATCTGTGACCGTTGTAATGGCATTGTCGCGGAATTCTTCATATTGCGCGATAAAATCGGCTTCGCTGGCATAACCGACGATTCGCTTGCTGAGTTGCGCGTCTCCGGCGCGAAGGTTCGGCTCGATGACAATCAATTGCCGGATGGCTTCCGGGCGTTGCAGCGCCATGAGAATCGTAATCGCCCCACCCATCGAGTGTCCGACGAGAATCACGTCTTGCGCGTGCAAGGCGTCGAGGATGTCGAAAATCAATGTTGCTTGCGTATCGAAACGATAATCGTATGTTTCAGGCTTTTCCGATTCGCCGAATCCCGGCAAATCGAACGCCAGAAGGCGATAGTGCGAAAATTCGTGCGCGTCGAACACGCAGTTCCAGTATTTCAACGAACATCCCAGTCCATGCACCATCACGATGGTCGGACGTTCAACGGCGTTGCGTTCCAGGTAGTTGATTTTGATATGTTGGACTTCAATCATGGGCATAGGCAGGAATTACGATGCCATGTCGGGCATGCGATAGAGTTGATGCAGCTCAATATATTCCGCAACCGGCGCAGAGACAAGATGACGAATTGACAAGCCTTGTCGGAGGCGTTCTCGAATCTGCGAACTGCTGATATTCGGCAAAAACAGTCCTTGTTGTTCAAGCTCGTGCGCCTGGTCGAGCAAGCGCTGAATGCTGGTGGGGATACGATGTTCATGTCCGGCGCGTGATGCGGCAGGCAGCATCCCTGCTCGCGGCACGACCCAAAATTCAACGGCCTGCTGCAATTCGTCGAAATTTTTCCAGCGATGAAGCTCAGCCAGCACGTCTGAACCGACGACCCAGAGAAAATGGTCATCTGGATGCAGGCGTTTCACGTAACGCACCGTGTCAATCGTCCAACTGGTGCCTCGCCGGTCGCGCTCTAATGGCAGCGCTTTGACGCGCTCATCTCGAAAAGCTTCGATGGCAAGCTCACACATCTTCAGCCGATGTTCGAACGGCGCAAGCACTTTTCGAAACGCATGTTGATAGCAGGGGAGCAGCCAGACTTGATCCGGCTTCGCGGCGGCGAGCAGATATTGAACGATAAACAGATGACATAGATGCGGGGGATTGAAACTCCCCCCTACGATAGCGATATTCATATCACGCGCGATGTGTTGGGCAGATGCGTAGGGTTATTCGGTATAGACAAGTCTGAGGAGTTCATTAAATGCGCGGCGATATTTGTCAAGGTTTGGCGCATTGATATTTTCTAACAGCGAAATGGTTTTTGCCATGGAATCAAGCGCGTTCTCATAATCTTGCTGCTCCTGATAGAGTTTTGCCCTGCGCCAGAGATTTTCCGCCATCCCGGCGACATCGTTCAGCCGGGCTTTAATCTCATAACTCTGCGCATAGCATTGCTCTGCTTTTTTCCATTCCTTGAGCATGTCAAAGACTAACGCCATGTTGTCGAATGTTGAGATTTTACCCTTAATGTCGCCGATTTCGTTTTTGAGTTCGATGCTCCGGTTGAATGATTCCAGCGCCTTCTCGATTTTCCCCTGTTTGGCATACACTGTCCCGACATTATTATAGGCTCTGGCGATCCCTTTGCGATTATGGCGAAATTCTTCGACTTGCATCTCTTTGTTGTAAAACATCAAGGCTTTGTCCCATTCCTGCCGCGCATAAAACAGGTTGCCGATGCAGGCGTAGGCTTTGCTGATGCCCTCGCGGTCGCCAAGCTGCTCGTCTAAATCGATGCTGCGGACGTAATATTCCAGCGCCTTATCCCATTGCTGCGCTTCCGCATGCGCCGCCGCCATTTTCTTATACACCGAAGAAATTTTCGGAAGGTCGTTCGCTTTTTTCGCCTTCGAGAGGTCGGCTTTATATAATTCGATAAATTCGTTCGTGGTTTCGTTCATAGCTGAGTTCTTCTCTGCCAGACTGAATGTGCTGCGCTAACTGTTCCTTTTACTTAAACATGAAAAGCGTCTGTTGTCAAGAACTCTATGGCCTTGAAAGAAAAAAATCCGCCGTGATTTATTTCTTGACGTTCGAATGGCGGCATTTTATTCGGGGAAATATCAGTGAATGAGGCTTTTTTCGCGTGTTTCGCGTCTCTGTGGTTGTCACGGCGATACAGGTCAATGACGATATGCAGAGCGAAATCAAGCATGGTTCGACGTCGCTCACCATGACCGCACTCTGAGCGAAGTCGAAGAGTGCTGATGACGAATCATTTAGGAAAACGATATGCTGAAAATTGGCGTGCTGTCAGATACGCATCTTACCGCTCCAGCGGGGAATTTTTTGGGAAATGTGCAGCAAAAGATTCGCAATAAGCTGACGCTTGAGGATTTGCGAACGATTGTGGCGGAACATTTTCGCGGCGTCGCGTTGATTATTCATGCCGGGGATTTTGTTGAAACGGCGGTTGCCGACATGCTGCGAGAATTTGCGCCGTTAGAAGCCGTGCATGGCAATATGGATACGGTAGAAGTCGAACGCGCGTTTCCGGCGACGCGGGTGCTGGAAATCGGAGGGTTCAAGATCGGCGTCACGCATGGCGACGGAGCGCCGCAAGGCATCATCGAGCGCGTCAGCGCGAAATTTACCGGCGTGGACGCGATTGTGTTCGGCCATTCGCATCAGCCGGTCAACGAACGGCGCAACGGCGTCTTGCTTTTTAATCCGGGCAGCCCGACTGACCGGATTTTCGCGCCGTATAATTCCGTCGGCCTGCTTGAACTCAGCGACACGATTTCGGGGCAGATTATTCGGCTTTCGTGAAAAGGCAAGCTGTCAGAGACCTTCAAAATGTCTGACAGCTAAGACGATTTCGTTTCATCCGTCCGGTCATTCGCCGGAGGCGGCGTTGGCGAGAGCGCAGAGAGTTGCGCATAGAGTTCCGGCGTCATAGCAACGTCGTCGGCGGCAAGCTGAAGTTGTAGTTGTTCGACGCTCCGCGCTCCGATAATCGGCGCAGTCACCGCCGGATGATAGGCGACCCAGGCAATTGCCAAACTCGCCGGATGCACGCCGCATTCCTGCGCCAGGCCGGTAAATTGACGCGCCACGTCATACATCCAATCGTCGCCGTAGCGGCGTTGATACATCGGGTTCGCCGCAAAACGACCATCCTGAAATTGATGATTCGCCGGATACTTGCCGGTCAGCAAGCCGCCGCCTAATGGGCTGTATGTCACCACGCCAAGCAGTTCGGCCTGCGCCATCGGCAAAATTTCGACTTCCGCCTGCCGCTTGACTAAATTATACATCGGCTGCAAGCAGGAAAACGGCTGCCAGCCACGCTGCGATGACAGGCTGAGCGCCTTCATCACCTGCCACGCGGCAAAATTGCTTGCGCCGAGATACAGGACTTTGCCCTGATGCACAAGGTCGTCGAGGGCGCGCAGCGTTTCTTCCAGCGCCGTTTCCGGGTCGAAATGATGGAGAAAATAGAGATCGAGATAGTCGGTGCGCAAGCGTCGCAGGCTCGCTTCGACCGCGCCCATGATGTGGCGGCGCGAACTCCCTTTGGCATTGATATCCTCGCCGATTTTCCCGGAAACTTTGCTTGAAATAATCACCTCATCGCGGCAATCGGCGATGAGTTCCCCTAAAATGCGTTCGGCTTCGCCTTCGGCGTACACGTCCGCGCAGTCGAAAAAGTTGATGCCTGCCTCGCGGCAGCAATGAAAGAGCGCCGCAGACATCGCATGATCCGCTTCTTTGCCAAACGTCATCGTTCCCATGCACAACGATGACACTTTGACGCCTGTATCCCCTAATCGTCGATATTTCATGAGTTAGGCTTCTACACTAAGTCAGTAATTTTTCATGGTAGTTCGTACCGCCGACGTCCTCGTCGGCGTTTCAACAAGAGGCCGACGAGGACGTCGGCGGTACGGCACTTCTGTAAAAATTAATGACTTCATGTACTCCTTTTGCCAACATGTTCCCTTTTTCTGTGGCGCTTTTGCGCGTCCAGCAATCGGCCTGCGAGAGATCAATGACATCAACCGGCAAAGATGAGATATGTTTGAGATGCGCCAGCGCCCTGCCGAATGCGCCTGCCGGAATGCCTTCTGCCGCAAGCTCAAGCGTCATGCCATCCTGATATGCGTTGTATGTCAGCGGCCCAATTAGAAAGACGGTGCTCGCGCCGAATTCAGCGCACAATATTTCTGCGAGCCGCCGCGCTTCCCGCATGGCGGCGTCCTGCCGCTGCTGCGTTTCTTGCTGCTGTTCCTGCCGTTTCAGCAGCAAGTCTTTTTTATGAACACTGTGGCTGATTTTCGCGTGCATGATGTCTGGTAAGTGTCAGACACGTCGAACGTGTCTGCCACGTTATCGCTCAGGATACAACATCCGCTGCAATTTTTTGACTCCTTGCGCATAGCGAAAGGTCGGACTGGAAATCTGTTTTTCGCTGATGACGACTATTTTGCCTTCGCGAACGGCTTTGATTGTTTGAAAACCGGGACGTTTCGCCACGTCGTCAACTGAATTGATCGGATTCATCGCACCGCTCTGCACAACATAGGCGTCAATCGTGTCCGCCTGCTGTAGCAGCTTTTCCACGCCATACGCCGCAATCGAACTGCCGGATTTCACTGGCGCGGCGTCCTGCGCGATGTTGATGCCTCCGGCGAACGCAACCGCTCGCGCTGGGAGCGAATTCGGCGTCACCGTTTTATAGCCGTCTTGAGATGCTTCGAAAAAGACGCGAATTTTCGGAGAAATTGCCTCGGCGTTTGCCTGAATCTTCGAAATGTCGGCGTGAAATTCCTTTAATTTCGTTTCAGCCTGCGTCTCCACGCCGGTCAGTCGCGCTAATGTTCTGATATACCCGTCAAAGTCGTCAAACGTCTCTGGATATAACGCTGCGACCGTGACGCCTGCGCGTTGTAAAATTTCTACAAATTGCGGATGAGCGCGAGCGATAAACGGCCTGATAATGACGAGATCGGGCGCAGCAGCCAGGATTTTTTCCGGATCAGAACGATAGTCGAAACGCGGTTTCTGCGCGACTTCCGGCGGGAAATCGTCGTTCACGCCGACGCCGACAATCCGCTCTGCCAGCCCAAGCGCAAAGAGATTTTCCGTATGCGCGGAATAGAGCGAAACAATGCGTTTTGCAGGCGCAGTCAGCCGGATCGTGTTGCCGAGGTCGTCGGTCAGCGTAATGTCAGCCGCACATGCGACGGACGAAAGCATCAGCACAATGAATGCGAAGATTTTTACCACAGATTTGAAGAGCGCAAACGCTTG
>CAZMEO010000007.1:0-33248 GCA_964565315.1 uncultured Candidatus Moduliflexus sp.
GTCATCTACAATAAGCTGATTGCGAAAGACGACCAGGAATGGGTCTGGAAAGAGGTGCAGAAGTCCGTTGCCGCCAACGCTCCGTATGAAATGACCTACCGCCTCGCCGCGAAAGACGGCAGCCTGAAATGGGTGTGGGAACGAGGACAGGGGCAATATGACGAACAGGGGAATTTGCTTTTTTTAGAGGGATTCATCACCGACATCACCACGCAAAAGCAGACGGAAGAGGCGCTGCGGGAAAGTCAGGAAAGCCTGGCCGAAGCGCAGCAGATCACGCATATCGGCAACTGGGATTGGAACATCCGCACAGGCATGATGCAATGGTCAGACGAAACCTACCGCATTTTTGGCTTTCGCCCAAAGGAACTGACTGCAACCTACGACATTTTTTTAGCGATCATCTATTCCGAGGATCGAGAGCGCGCGCAAACCGCCATCCGCGAGGCGATAGAAAAGAAAACGCTGTTTCAGATCGATCACCGCATCATTCGCCCTGACGGCGAAGTGCGCCACGTGCATGAACAAGGCAAAATCATCCTCGATAAACAGGGCAAGCCGCTGCGCATGATTGGCACGTTCGAAGACGTGACCGAACTCCGGCTGGCGCAGGAAGAATTGCGGGAAAGCGAAGAGCGCTACCGCCGCCTCGTGGAGTTGTCGCCCAATTCCATTCTTGTGCATCAAAACGGGCGCGTGGCCTACGTGAATACGGCGTGCTGCAAGGCGTTTGCGGCACGCGCGCCGGAAGAATTAATCGGAATGTCGGTGCTGGAGCTTGTCGCGCCAGATTTCCGAATAATCACAACCGAGCGCATCCGCCAGATTTATAAAAACGAGCCGACCAGCTTTGTCGAAAGCCGCTATCTCCGGTTAGACGGGCAAACCATTGACGTTCTGGTGGCTGGAACGCAGACGATCTATCATGGAGCGCCCGCCGTGCAAATCGTCTTTCAGGACATTACGGAACGGAAACGCATCGAAACCGCGCTCCAGGAGTCCGAGCAACTCATGACCGACATCATCAACTTTTTGCCGGATGCGACGATGGTGATCGATCACGCTGGCACGGTGATTGCCTGGAATCGCGCAATGGAAGAGATGAGCGGCGTCCCGGCGGCTGAAATGCTCGGTCAGGGGAATTACGCCTATGCCGTCCCGTTTTACGGCAAGCCGCAGCCGATTCTGATCGATATTGCCTTGCGTTCGCAGGAAGAATCAGACCGCGATTACGCGCATATTCAACGCATGGGCAAGACGCTGGCTGGCGAAACCTACGCGCCGTCGCTGCGCGGCCATGCGCGCTATCTCTGGGGCGCGGCGACCGTGCTGTACGACGCGGGCGGCAGCGTGATCGGGGCGATTGAAACTATCCGCGACATCACGGAACGCAAGCAGGCAGAAGACCGCCTGTTTCAATACGAGCGCATTATTGACGAAAGCCCGGATTTTATTTCGTTAGTCGATGCTGACGGACGCTATCTGATTATCAACGAGTCGTATATGAAATCGCTGGGCAAGCGCCGCGACGAGCTTCTCGGCCATTCTATCGCTGAAGTGATCGGCGCGGACGCATTCGAGCGTGCCGGACGAGCGCGTTTGAAACAAGTCTTTGCCGGGGAAACCACGCGATATGACGCCTGGTTTACCTTGAGCAACAACGAACGGCATTTTTTCAACGTGACCTATTCCCCGTATCGCGATTTCAACGGAACGATTACCGGCGCGATTCTCAGCAGCCGCGACCTCACGGATTTGAAACATGCGCAGACCGAGTTGGAAGAAAGCGAAACGCGCTACCGCCAGTTCGTCGAAACGTCGCCGGATGCTATCGTCGTGCATCAGGCCAGCAAAGTTGTCTATGTGAATGCCGCCTGCCTCACCATCATGCGAGCGACGCCGGAGCAAATGATCGGCCAGCACGTGCTGGCTTTCGTCCATGCTGATTATCATGCGGCGCTGACCGAGCGTTTGCGGCAGCTCTATGAAGAGGGGAGCAGCACCGAATTTATCGAAGTCCGCTATATCCGCATGGATGGGCAGGAAATCTTCGTGACAATGGGGAGCGCTCCGACGCAGTATCAGGGAAAACCGGCGGTGCAGACGGTCTTTCAAGACATTACGGAACGCAAGCTCGCCGAAGCCGAACTGCGCGAGAAAGAAGCGGAAATCGCCCGCATCAACACGCTTTCTGACACGGCGCTCGATCTCTCAAACAGCGGCTATTGGTATATTGATTACGCCGATCCAGAGTATATAATCATCTCCGAACGCGCCAGAAAAATTTCGGGGGAATTGCCAGACACGGAAAATCGGCTGCATCTTCGCGACGATTGGCTTGCGCGAATCAAGGAGATTGATCCGAAAAAAAGCGAGGCCGTGCATGAGGCCTATCGCGGCGCGTTAGAAGGGCGTTACCCTCGCTATGAAGCGCTCTATGCCGTTCGCCGCCCAGTTGACGGCCAGCTTATCTGGCTGCATTCCGTCGGTCAGATCGCTCGCAATCAGGACGGTCAGCCACTAATGATGTACGGCGTCGTTCAGGATATTACCACGCGCCGAGAAGCCGAAGCAAAATTGCAGCAGCTTTCTGAACAATTGCTTGCCCTGAACCGCGATTTTCTTGCGCTGCTCGATAATACGGTCGATTTTATTTACATCAAGGATAAGCAGCATCGTTTTACCGCCAGCAGCCGCAATTTCGCGCAGTTGGCGGGCTATCCGGATTGGATCGATCTTGTCGGCAAGACCGATTTCGACATCTTCCCTCAAGAACTTGCGGAGTGCTATTTTACCTTCGAACAATCGGTCATTTTGAATGGGAAAGAACTGTTAAACCACGAAGAACCGTATCAACGCACTGATGGCACTGAAGGCTGGGTGTCGTCGTCGAAACGTCCGCTTCGCGGCTCAAAAGGCGAAATCATCGGACTCTTCGGCATCAGCCACGATATTACGGAGCGCAAGCGAATTGAACAAGAGTTGATCGCATCAAAAGAAATTGCCGAGAACGCCACTCGCGCCAAAAGCGACTTCTTGGCGCGGATGAGCCACGAAATCCGCACGCCGATGAACGGCATTATCGGCCTGAGCCATCTCGCCTTGCAGACCGAATTGACCGCCAAACAGGAGGATTATCTGAGCAAAATTCTCGCGTCCGCGCATAACCTCTTGCGGCTGATCAACGACATTCTCGATTTTTCCAAAATCGAAGCCGGAAAATTGACGCTGGAACACATCAATTTCACGTTAGATGACGTGCTGGAAAATGTCACGAATCAACTGGCGATTCACGCCTCGGAGAAAGGGCTGGAACTCCTCTTTTCGATTGCGCCGGACGTGCCGCTTGCGCTCGTCGGCGATCCGCTGCGTCTCGGTCAGGTGTTATTGAATCTGACCTCGAACGCGATCAAATTTACGACCGCCGGAGAAATCCTGCTCAGCGCCGAATTGACAGGCTCGCAAGACGAGCAGACGCATCTGCGCTTTGCCGTCCGGGATACCGGCATCGGCTTGACGCCGGAACAGATCGCGCAGCTTTTTCAGCCATTTACGCAGGCTGACGGCTCGACGACACGCAAATATGGCGGCACAGGCTTGGGGCTGGCGATCTGCCGCCGCCTGACCGAAATGATGAGGGGCGAGATCGGCGTTGACAGCGAGTCGGGCAAAGGAAGCACATTCTGGTTTACAGCGACATTCGCCCGGCAGTCTGCGGGCGCAGTTCAGCCGATACGCATTATTCCGCAAGATTTGCAAGCGTTGCGGGCGTTGGTGGTGGATGATAATGAAACGTCGCGCCAGATTTTGCGGGCGGCCTTAGAGCAATTTACATGGCAGGTGACGACCGCCGCGTCCGGCCTGGATGCACTTGAAATCCTGGAATTAGCATTGAAGCATCATGAACGCCCCTACGATTTGATTTTGATGGACTGGAAAATGCCGGGCATGGATGGGATTGAAACCACCACGCGCATCAAATATCATCTCAATCTTCCGCATACGCCGACGATTATCATGGTGACGGCGTATGGGCGCGAAGAAATTCTGAAACAGGCGCAGGAAGCCAATCTTGACGGATTTCTCGTGAAGCCGTCAGCCATTCCGTGCTGCTGGATGCCATCATGGAAGCGTTCGGCAAATCGGTTGAAAAACGCCAGTACGCAAACCAATCGCAGCCGCAACGTCCGCAGGGCTTTGACGCGGTGCGCGGCGCGAAACTGCTTCTTGTCGAAGATCATGAAGTGAATCGGCAAGTGGCGACCGAACTCTTGCAGCACGAAGGATTTTGGGTCGAAACCGCGCATGATGGCCGCGCCGCCGTGACGCTGCTGCGAGACGCTGGCGAGCAGGCGTTTGATCTCGTGCTGATGGATTTGCAAATGCCCGAAATGGACGGCTATACCGCCACGCAGGAAATCCGTCAATTCGGCTATCACGCGCTGCCGATTGTCGCGATGACCGCCGACGCCATGAGCGGCGTGGCGGAGCGCTGTTTCGACGTCGGCATGAATGATTACGTGACCAAGCCGATTGATCCGCAGGAGTTATTCAGCGCATTAGCGCGATGGATTACGCCAGGCGTTCGTCCATTATATCATCCTGCGCAGACTCCGGCGGAGGATGCGGCAGCGCTGCCAAACCTCCCCGGCATTGATGTCGCATCCGGCATAGAGCGCATCGGCGGCAACCTCAATGCGTATCGGAAACTTTTGCAGAAATTCGCCCAACAATACGCCGCCTATGGAGAGCAAATTCATGCGGCGCTGATGCGCGACAATCTTGAATCAGCCATCCATTTAGCGCACAGCCTGAAAGGGGTTTCCGGCAATATCGGCGCGATGGCGCTGCATCTCGCGGCGCGGGACGTGGAACTGACTCTTAAAGACCCGCATCAGCCCGGATTGTCAGGGAAATTAGAAACCATGATTTCCGCGCTGCATCAGATCATTCAAACGCTCGCTCCGTTGGCAGACACGCCGACTGTTTCCCCGCCGCCGACGACCAAACCGATTGATGCCGCCGCGCTGCGCCCGATGATAGCGCGGTTACGCGCCTTGCTGCAAGAAGATGACATGGAGGCGGTGGAATGCGTCGAAGCGCTGAAACAGCAGACCAGCGGAACGGAGATTGCCGACGAGCTTCAAAAAATTGACACCGCGCTTGGCCGCTATGATTTCGAACAGGCATTGGCGCATCTGGAACAACTCATCAGCCAGATGCCGCATGATTTATAGAAGACTCTCGCCTGTCAAGCTTCAACACCCTGGCAGGGCGAGTCAAATAAGGAATGATTATGGATGAAAAGGCCGCTCAACAAAAGATTCTGATTGTGGACGATCTGCCGGAAAATATCGACGTGCTTGGCGCGATTTTGACCGATTACAAGCGCATTATCGCGCTAAATGGAGAGAAAGCGTTACAGAAAGCGTTCTCGGACAATCCGCCGGATTTGATTTTGTTAGATATTATGATGCCGGGCATGGATGGGTATGAGGTCTGCGCCCAATTGAAGGCCGACGAGCGCACACGCGATATTCCGGTCATTTTTCTCAGCGCTCTGGACGAAGCGGCTGATAAGGTCAAAGCCTTCGCGGTCGGCGGCGTGGATTATGTGACGAAGCCGTTTCATGTGGAAGAAGTATTAGCGCGGGTGAAAAATCATCTGACGATTCGGCAGTTGCAGCGCCAGCTTCAGGAATCGTATCGCCGCGAACAGGGGCGCCGCCAGGAATTACAGACGACGCTGGAAGACTTGCAGCGCGCGCAGGCGCAATTGCTTGTGTCGGAAAAAATGGCGGCGCTTGGCAAATTGGTCGCGAATATCGCGCACGAAATCAACACGCCGCTTGGCGCGATTCAGGCATCCGCGCAGAACGGCTGCCATGCGTTTCGAGAAACGCTGCGTCATCTTCCGCAACTCATCCAGCGGCTTGAGCCGGAACAGCAGCCTGATTTTTTAGCGTTTGTGGAACGAGCGTTACAGGAAAAGCAGCAGTTCACTTCCCGTGAAGAACGGAAATTGCGCCAGCAAGTGCATCAGGAATTAGAAATTCTCCAGATTGGCAACGCCGACGATTTAGCCGATATTCTGGTAGACCTCGGCATCTACTCGGGCTTCGGACAATTCCTTTCGCTGCTGCAAAGCCGTTACGCAATTGAAGTCGCGCAGATGGCCTACCATTTCGCCACGCAGCAGCATAATCTCCAGAATATCCTTCGCGCGGTCGAACGCACGTCGAAGGTTGTCGTTGCGCTGAAAAGCTACAGCGCCGAGGAAGAATCGTGGCAGCGGGTCGCCGCCTCGATTTTCGACGGCATCGAAGTCGCGCTGACCTTGTATCAAAATCAACTCAAACAGGGAATTCAGATCATCAGGCAATATGGGGAGATTCCAATGATTTTCTGTTACCCGGATCAACTCAATCAGGTCTGGTCGCATCTGATTCATAACGCAATTTGGGCGATGCAGGGCAAAGGAACGCTTGAGATTGCCATTCACGCCATTCCTGAATCAGGAGACGGAAGCGGTGGGATTGCCATTAAAATCACCGATTCTGGCTGCGGCATTCCCGACGCGATCAAGGAGCGCATTTTCGAGCCATTTTTCACGACAAAATCAGCGGGCGAAGGAAGCGGATTAGGGCTGGATATTTGCAAAAAGATTATTGAGAGACATTATGGGCATCTCTCGGCTGAAAGCAGGCCGGGACGCACGACGTTCAGCGTATGGCTGCCGGTGGCATGACGCCTTCGCAGTGTAAGGTCTGCGAATAAAATTTAATACGATCCTCATTTAAACCTAACACAACCACAGACTATAAGTTCTATAAAGATTCCAGTGTGCCAGCAGTGTGGCGCAATAATTACCATCTACGACTGTTTTTGCAAGATATGCGTGACGGGTAAATCGTACCCCGGCAGCCCTGTCCGGGTGCGTCATCCGTCAGCGTAAACTTGACAGAACACTACACTGATTCAGTAATTTTTAAAAGAACTTCGTACCGCCGACGTCCTCGTCGGCCAGGTAATAGCGAAGGTTTGTCACGCCGAGAGGACATCGGTGGTACGACATGTGCGTAAAAAATTACTGATTCAATGTATTACATTTCATCATTATAAGACGCATTATTTATGGAACTACATTGGACGCAAAAATTTTTCCCAACGATAACTGGCGAGTCATCATATCATCTCGGTCGCAAAAATCTATTCGGAAGCACGTTGCAGCAGAAATTCCTGCTGCTTTGCGGGCTGTTGGTGTTGTTGATGGCGGGGAGCATTTCGACGACTTATTTCGTCATGGTGCGCAAGGAAAAACAGCAGCAGTCGCAACGGCATCTTCAGGTGGCGTTTGACATGACCCTGAACGATATTGCGCGGCAGGCGCATACGTTCACTCAGGGCGCGAAAGCATTCCTGAAAGCGAGCAAATCAATCCAGGGAGTCGCCAGCATTCATGCCGCACAATTATTAAATCGGCAGCCTTCAGTGCAAGAATCGATTATGCAATCGTATTTGCTGACCGTGACGGAGGAGCTTGCGACATTTTCCCGAATTGTCTCCGCCAACCGCGTCATCTTATACGGCATCGACGCTTCGATTTTAGCAATGTGTCAGAATTCGCATGATACGCAAACTGTTGGAATCAGTGTGTTATCGTCTTCAGGCAACCAGACGTATCTGTCGTTTGATGATCCTTCCGAGGCGAGCCAGATGCTCGCGGGCATCGTGCCGATTCCGGATCGCCTCTTTCCGGCGGGCGTCGCCACGCATTTCAATGGCAAGATTCCCGACGATATTGTCACGCAATTTTTCAACGAAGATAATCGGCTTGGCATCCGCGCCGTCGTGCCGATCCGCTCGTCCGAAGACAAAATTGTCGGCGTCATGACCTGCGATAATTTTTATACGCAAGAATGGATCGAACAATACGCCCGTTTAAGCCAGACGGAACTCAATCTGTTTATCGGCGCGGGGTTCAGCATCGGTTCATTTCCGTTGCAGTCGGAACTCCCAGATTTTCAGATGATCTCCTCCCCGCCGATTCCTGGAAAGACCTTTTTTCAATATAAAAACGTGCAATACGACATCTCGGCGCTGCCGGTGCGGTTCGGCCAGCAGGAATATTATCAGGCGCGGTATCAATTTATGGATGATCATCAGACGGTGTACACGCTCACGGCAAGCGTTTCCAAAGAGCGCGAAGATCGGGAAATCCGCAAAATGCTCGGCGAGATGCTGAGCGTGTCCGTCGTTTCGATGCTGATTGTGTTCGGGCTGTCCATCCTCATGAGTCGGCGCACAATGCAGATGCTCGAAGAATTGTTGCGTGTCATGGAGGCGTTAGCGCTGGGAAACTTGCGGCGGATGGCGTTCATCTTCACGCGCGATGAATTCGGCCTGTTAGCCGTCAAACTCAACGAAGTCATCATCCGCATTCGCGATATTTCGCACCAGACCAAGACAGTATCGGGAAACGTCACAACAACTGCCGACAATATTTTGCAGGAAACCACGCAAGTATTTCAGATGATGGAACAGCAGACCATCTCTGTCGAGCAGACGCGGGAAGCCATTGAGCAGATCGACCGCTTTATTGATTCGGTCGCAATCAATATGAAGGAGCTTTCCAATATTACGGAACAGATTCTGCTGTCGGTGCGCCAGATGAACGTGGTGACGGAACAGGTCGCGATCAGCACCGACCATCTGAATCGTGACATCTGGGATATTTCTGCGTTTACAGAGCAGGTCAAAGAGACGTCTCGACATATTTTTCAGCACAGCACAAGCTTATTAGGCATGGTGCAGGAGACGCAAGCGTCGATTCGCCATATTGGAGCGCGGCTGGTCGAGGTCTCGCAAAACGCGGAAGATTCGCAGGAATTGGCGAAAAAAACGCTGCATGTCGCCTTTGAAGGGCGGCATACGGTCGATTCCGCAATTGAAGGAATCCGCGAATTGAAGGAAATGATGAACAATTCTGAAACACTGATGCGTAACGTTCATGATCGCGCTGCGCAAATGAGTTCGATTCTCGATTTCGTGGATGAAATCGCCGAAAAAACCGGGCTGCTTTCGTTGAATGCCTCGATTATTGCGGCGCAAGCTGGCGAGCATGGCCGAGGATTTGCGGTCATCGCGAACGAAATTCGCGAGTTGTCCGCGCTCACGAAATCTTCGACCAAAGAAATTTATCAGGTGATTGCCGCGTTGCGCAAAGAAGTCTCCTCCGGCGTCAAGAATGTGTCTGATGGAATGACGAAAGTTGATCACGGCGTCGAATTAGTCAGCAATGTCAAACATTCGTTGAGCGCCATTATCGATCAGGCGGCGCAGTCTGCCGAATGTGCCTCATCGACGGGACGCATGATTGAAGACACGGTTTCCAGCAGTATGCAGATTCAATATGCCATGCAGCATGTCACGGAAATGACGGGCGTCATTCAGCAGAAACTCGATCAGGAAGAACGCGATGTGCAGCAAGTGGCGGAGTGCATCGAAAACCTCAGTTCCATGTCGGAGCAAATGAAACAAGCTGCAATTTCCCATAATAGCGAGGCTGAACGAGTCTATCAACAGATGAAAACGTTTACGAGCAGTTTGCATAATATTTCGGAGCAAACCCAGGAATTGCAGCGCAGTTCGGATCAAATCGTCGGCGCGATGCAGAATATCGAGACCGTGACTGACAACATCGTGCAGGATACGATGACTCTGTCGCGCCATACGATTCAGCAGCTTGTGCGGCAATCTGTCGCGCTTCAGGAACGGCTGAACGTTTTTCAAATCGAATAAATAAAAATGCGTACCGTGCTCGACAAACGATTATCCGACAACATCCGCGAATATTCGAAGGAAGTACCAACGTTTTTTGATTTGCTCGATATGGTGTCGAAAAAATTTACATATTTTAAAATGCCAGCAAACTCTTATTTTATCATGAGTTATAGAGTTGTTTTGCCAAATCACAGAAAGACGTGTCGGGGAAATTTACGCTTTTGGCAATATTCTGACGCAGCATTCCTCGCGAATGAAAATATTCATCAGCATATCGCCCCTGTTGCTTCCCGCTCAAATCAAGGAAAGTCAGCGTTCGAACAGATAAATTTTTCATGTTGGCATGATGCTTGCTTTAAGACAAGGCATCTGATTGACAATGGAAATCATCAGAGATTTTTAACGTAGAAACCAATAACACACAAGGAAGTGAAAAAGCCAAACCCGTCGTGAGGCGGGGACGGAAAGCTGCGGGTCTTCAGGAAGAAGACAGCCGGGTTGCCACCATGCAAATGGAGGCGGAGGATGAAAAAGTTTTTCAGCATTATCGCGTTGCTCATGTTGACAGTGGGAGTGGTTGCGGGGGAGGCGTCTGCCTACTCTTTTGGCTTTTCAGGAGCGTATTCAGTACAAAATTCTGTGTTAGACTTCAATCAGGCTGAGAATACGCCTCAATATACGTCTGGCATTGATGAGATAGAACCTGTTGGTTTTGATAGCGTGCTGGTGGATGGGTCGTATGTGGTGTTATCTCCATTTACGTTGAATCTGACGCCTGCGTCTGATGCCGACGGCAAATATTACAGTTTCTTGAACAATCCTTACGAAAACGGTTTTAAGGTGTATAATGCGGCTGGTACGTTGTTAATGACGGCTGACATTACGTTAGACAAATTATATACGTTTCAAACCGTCGGGTTTATTAACGCAGAGTTTGCGATGAATTTAACGGATGTCGTTATTTATCAGACCGGTTCGCCTATTTTGGATGCGTTTGTTGATGGCGGCGCGGTGAACTTTACGTTGAATATGGCAAAGACTCAAGCGATTAAATCTCTTGATGATTTGATTGCGAAGGGAGGCAAGGGAACGTATTCTGCAACGGCTGCGCCTGCGCCAGTTCCCGAGCCGTCAACCGTGCTGCTGCTTGGCGGCGGGCTGTTAGGGATGGTGGCCTTTGGCCGCAAATATATGAAGAAGTAATCGTTTCCGGCCACAACAAAAACGCCCTGTTTCGCAAGAAACAGGGCGTTTTTTTATTTTCCCGCCGAATGCGGCGATTCAATATCGATAATGCGATAGCCGCAGGTGTTGATGACGATGGTGCTGCCGAGTTCGGTTTTCCATTCATCATTCAATGTATAGCGATGCGTATGCCCATGAATGAAATAGCGGGGATGATACGCATCAATCAAGCGCAGAAACGCGCTGAACCCCCGATGGCAAAGGTCAGGTTTGTCATGAATTCCACGCGGCGGCGCATGGGTAATAATAATATCTAATGAATGGCGGGTCAGTTTATGCAGCCAGAGGCGCGGTGTCATCCGCAGAATTTTCTGGCGCATCTGGAATTCCGTGTATTGCTTCTGGCCGTTATTATACCGCATGCATCCTTCGAACCCGACGAACGACAGCCCGCGAAATCGTGTCAGATGACTATCAATATTGATGCATCCGCCCGGGTTTTTGACTTCGTCGCCCGATGTCGTCAGCATCGGCGTGGTGTGGTGATTGCCATAGACGTAGTAGAGGGGGACATTGAAGGTAGAAACCAGAAATTCTAAATAATAAAAAGGCAAATCTCCGCACGAAAGAATCAACTCAATGCCTTGAAATCTTTCGGCGGCTTTGCTGCTGTAAAGTTTGCGTTCCACGGTATCGCTGACAGTCAAAATTTTCACAATGCGAATTTCCCCCCTCAAAACTGCGGACAGAATTATACTGGCATTCTTATCGTTCTCAGGAACTGTTTACGTACCGACGGCCAGCTTTGTCCGTCGAGATTCCATGGCGGGAGACATTCCTTGAAACGTCTCAACGCTGAACGCGCGATGAACACGGCTGTTTGTCGGTTCGTAAATAATGACAATTCTCAAATAGAAACGGCGAAGAGAATCGTCAAGCCTCTTTTAGTCGTTATTGAGAAATTTTTTGTTCCGGGCGGCGATACGCTTAGAGCGGGGCGATTCTGATGAAGGTTTTTTAACGGAGAACGGGTGTTGTGTTTTCGGCAAATACAAAGAAACTGTCAGATACCCTGCGGGCATCTGACAGCATTCACTGTAGAGATGGCTGTTACTTCGATGACGAACCGCCGTCTGCCAATTGCACGGCCACTTCTTTTCCGTTGAATTCCACGCCTTCAAGAGCGGAGAGAATGGTGTTCGTGTAGTTTTCGTCCACCTCAAAAAATGAAAATGTCTTCATCAAATCAATCCGCCCGATTTCAATGTGCTTTTTGCGGGTACAACGGTTGAGTAAGCCCATTAAATCGCGTGGAGTCAGGCTATCCTTGAAGCCGAGATTGATATGAAAACGGGTAAAGCCTTCTTCGGCGCGCCGGAATTGTTCCGCGCCCTGCTCACGTTCGCGCTCTTTGCCGCGTTCCCGGCGTTCGCTACGTTCACCACGCTCGCGGCGTTCCCTTCGTTCGCCGCCGCGCTCGCGACGCTCTCCGCGTTCTCCAGTTTCCTGGCGCGAGCGTTTTTTGCGTTTTTCGCCTTTTTCCGCGCTCAGTTCTTCTTTCGACATCTTTAATTCTTGAGCGTCGCGGTAATAATCTAAAAACCGGTTGAATTCCAGCGAGACAAAATGTTTGATCAGGTCTTCGCGGCTCAGCCACTCTAATTTCTCATACACGATTGGAAGAAACCGGTCAATCTCTTTGTGATCAACTTCAATCGTCTCTAATCGGTCCACCAGACTTAATAACTGCTTTTCGCAGACATCGTCGCCAGTGGGAATCGGCTTTTGCGTAAATGTTTTTCGTAACTGGCTTTCCAGTTGTTTGATGCGATATTTTTCTTTTAAATTGACAATCGCGACGGAAATGCCTTTTTTCCCCGCGCGTCCCGTTCGTCCGCTGCGATGCGTATAGACGGCGTTTTCATCTGGCAGGTTGTAATTGATGACATGCGTCAGGTCTTTCACATCCAGTCCGCGTGCGGCCACATCCGTCGCCACTAATAATTGCAGGTTTTTGACCCGGAATTTGTGCATGATGCTTTCCCGCTGCGCCTGGGACAATTCCCCATGCAGCGCGTCGGCATTGTAGCCGTCTTGAATCAATTTATTGGCGATTTCCTGCGTTTCCGTGCGAGTGCGGCAGAAAATAATGCCATAAATCTCCGGGTAAAAATCAATCACGCGCTTTAACGCGAGATAGCGCTGTCTGGACGGCACGACATATAAAATATGCTCGACATCTTCCGCGCCAGCGTTCACCTGACCGGCGGCAACCTGTTTCGGCGAGCGCATGTATTGCTTTGAAATTTGCAGCACTTCTTTCGGCATGGTGGCGGAGAAGAGAAGCGTGCGTTTCGATTCCGGCGTCTGTTCAAGAATGGCATCCAGTTCTTCTTTGAATCCCATGTTGAGCATTTCGTCGGCTTCATCCAGCACAACGGTGCGCACGTCATCAAGCTGCACGATTCTCTGCTTATTCAAGAGATCGTTCATGCGGCCTGGCGTGGCGACAATCACATGCGCCCCTTGCTGAAGCGACCGAATCTGTCGCCCCATGTCCGCGCCGCCATACACGGCGACGACGTGCAATTCTGGCACATACCTGGCAAAATTTTTCATATCGCCCGCGATCTGCTGGCAGAGTTCGCGAGTTGGCGCAAGAATCAAGGCTTGCGGGCTTCTGGTATCAATGTCTGTTTGTTGAATAATCGGCAGGCCGAATGCTGCAGTTTTTCCCGTGCCAGTTTGCGCGAGGCCGATCACATCTTCATGCGCGCTCAAGAGCATGGGAATCACTTTTTCCTGAATCGGCATGGGGTGAACGAATCCTAATTCTTGAATGCTTTTTAAAACGTGTGCGGTAATTCCTAAATCTTCAAATGTGGTCATGCAATTTCCTTTGCTATGGAGTATAAAAGTAGGCGAGGATTTCCTGGCAGGCATCTGCGTTGACGCAGAAAAAGAAAAGGCATCTCACAGAAAATGAGATGCCTTGCCTGAAAATTTGCAGATTATAATTTGGTTACATTCTGCGCTGCAGGGCCTTTTTTGCCTGCGCCGATATCGAAGGTCACGCGATCACCCTCTGATAATGTTTTAAATCCCGTTCCAAGAATTTCGCTATGATGAACAAACACGTCATCGCCGTTTTCTTGTTCGATAAAACCATAACCTTTCTGATCGCTAAACCATTTGACTATTCCTTGTGCCACAGTTGTATTCTCCTGTATAAATTTGTGTAAAGTTGTGAGTGCTGCTACGGTAAGCTTGTAGGGATATTCGTAAGAGGGGGTGATCCAAGATCAAAACCAATCTGCAAATATGTACAAACTATGATTCATAAACTTTAAAAGGCCGTTTCATGTCAATAAAAAAAATCATTTTTTTAGAATTTTTTGTAATTTTTACCACGAAACATACGAAATACACGAAAATATGAGGCTTTCCCCCTAAGGAAGATCGGAAAAATATCCTGATGTTTTCGTGTGTTTCGTGGTCGCGCGGTTTAAAATCGCGGCTGCCTGCGCCAATGCTGTTCGCGCCTGGATGCAGCAGAGCGGCTGATATTCAGGGCAGTCCAGAGCAGCAGCATTTGTTGAACGTGTTTGTTGCGCCCCACATGGTGATCCCAGTTGAATTTCAGCACGTCTTTGATGCGCTGGCTGACTTTGGCTTCCGGAGTGGGAAGTTGAACCATGCGGATGTCAATGCCGTCCCGTTTGACAAACACATGCAAATAATGATGCACGTTCTGCGGCTGCCAGAGCGCGCCGCCGCCGCCGCCCGTCACGATATACCGAATGCCGCGCTTTTCGAATTCGGTAAAGACATGCACATGTGATCCGAACACCATTTCCACGCCATAACGCTCCATGAGAGTTAAAAAACGGTGCGCGTTGGCGGAGGCGGAAAAGGCGAGATAATTGTATTTCGGGCAGACAGGAGGGCGATGCAAAAAGACAAACACCCGGTCGCCTTTCTGCTGCGCCACCTGCAATTCGCGCTCCAGCCATTTGTATTGAAATTTCTGCAAGCCCCGCTTGCGCGAGCTATCTAAGACGATAAACGTGGCATGATTCACGGAAAAGGAATAATAAAACGGCGCCAGCAGATTGCGATAGGTGGCGCGTCCGCCGATGGCGCGTTTATCGTGATTGCCGAGCGACGTAAAGACCGGCACGGTCGCTTTGCTGGCAATGTCGGAAAAGGCGTGAAAATCTTCCAGCCGCCCGCTATGCGTCATGTCGCCATTTGCCATGATAAACAGCGGATCAAGCTGGTTCGCCGACTCAATCACCGATTCGAAATGATGAAACATGCCATGTACGTCGCCGATAAAGAGAAAATCGAATTCTTCAGCAGTATGAGGTGGAGCGAGCAGGATTTTCTGCGTTCTGAGTCCGCTGACATCGCAAAGCACGCCGGTTTCAGAGCGCAGCAGATTCGCAATCGTTCCGTCGGGCGAGGTTACGTTAATCTCATGGCCGCGCACGTTTTCGAAAAAGAGCGTCAGGGGTTGGCGATATTGGGCGACAGAAGGACGGAAAATCGTCACGTCGAGTTCGAAGCCGGTGGCTCGAATTACCGCCACGTTTTTTTCGAAGGATCGCAGAAAGCCTCCGCGAATCGTCAAGAGCGGAGGATCAGTGATAATGTTTTCCATAGATTCTCACTCCTTTCTAATGATTCCCTTTTCCCTTGTTCAAGAGCATCAGATACAGGTCTTTATATTTTTTGGCGGTATATTCCCAGGAATAATCGGCTCGCATGGCGTTATTCTGCAACAGTTCCCAGAGCGGCTCATTCTGATACACGGCAATGGCTTCGCGCAGTTTTTCACAGAGCGCTTCCGGCGTATAGGCCGCAAATTTGAAGCCTGTCCCTTTCCCGCTTTCCACTGAAAATTCCGTCACCGTATCATCGAGGCCGCCAGTGGCTCGCACCACCGGAATCGTCCCATATTTCAGGGCATACATCTGCGTGACGCCGCATGGCTCGCTTTGGTACGGCATCAGGATCATATCCGCTCCGGCCAGAATTTTATGTTTGAGCGCCTCGTCATAGTCGGTGAAGCAGCGGACATGCTTGCGATGCGCCGCCATCATCTCGCCGAGCAGCTTGGCATAGGGATCGTAACGATAGGGGGCATCATTCAGGAAAATAAACTGAAGCGGGAGTTCCATCATCTGATTTGCCGCCGCGACGAGCAATTCAATCCCCTTTTCTCGGTACATCGGAGCAATCATGCCGACTAACGGGCGTTCAATATGCCGCTCCAATCCGCAGAATTCCAGGATGTCGCGCTTGCAGCGATGTTTTTTATGCAGATCAACTTTCGTGTAATTACTGAGAATAAACGGGTCAATGCGCGGATCGAACGGCTTATATTCCACGCCGTTGATCACGCCGTATAAATCCTTGCTGCGCTGTTGGAACACCCCTTCCATGCCTCGTCCGAATTCTGGCGTCTCGATTTCATAACGATATTGCTTGCTCACGGTATTCAGCAGATCGGCAAACACCACGCCAGCCTTCAAAAATGAAAATTGGCCGTAATATTCGACGCCTTCCGGGGTGAACGTGGAGGGCGGCAGACCGCTCTGCTCGAACGCGCTGCGCGGGAAACAGCCCTGATGCAGCAGATCATGCACTGTAAAGACCGATTTGATCGGCGCATACATCGGGTCCTGCGAAAAGGCCGGAAGCGTTTTGAGATACGCCGGAATCAGCCCCGTATGCCAGTCGTGGCAATGAATAATGTCCGGGTAAAATCCAATTTGCCGGAGCGTTTCAAGCGCGGCAACATTAAAGAAACAAAACCGGTCATCGTTATCACTATAGGAACTTCCCGGCGGTCCATACAGCGTATCGCGGTCGAAAAACCGCGCTTTTTCAATGAGATATACCGGCACTTCTTCCGACGCGGTCAGTTCATCACGATAGATCGCCGTTTCCTTAAACCGATTCATCGTGATCAGCGTCATTTCCGGCACCAAGCGCTTCATGCTGTGGCTTTCAATCAACTTCTGGTATTTCGGAAGAATCAGGCGCACATCGATGCGCTCGCGTTTCAAGGCTCTCGCCAATCCGCCGACGGCTCGCCCTAATTCTCCCGTGCTGACCAACGGGGCGGCCTCCGCGGCGACAATCATGACTTTTAATGGTACGGGCATAATCGCTGTGTCATGCGGCATCTGCGAGCAGAATCCGCAAATCCATGACATTCGTGTTCGTTGGGCCGGTTTTCACGAGATCGCCGAGCGTGTCGAAAAAGTGATGCGAATCGTTGTTGGCAAGCAACGCCAAAGGATCAAGCCCCTGCGTTCGGGCGCGTGCCAGCGTGTCGCCATCCGCCATCGCGCCTGCCGCGTCGGTGGGGCCGTCCGTGCCGTCCGTTCCGGCGCTGAACGCAACGACGCCGGACAATCCGGCGATGTCGAGCGCGACGGCCAGCGCAAATTCTTGATTACGCCCGCCCACGCCATGACCTCGAATCGTGACGGTGGTTTCTCCGCCGGAAATGACGCAGGCCGGGCGCGGCAGCGGGTTGCCGGATTGCAGAATTTCTTTGAGGATCGCCGCATGAACTTTCGCCACGTCTTTCGTTTCTCCTTCGATTGTGGTGGATAAAATCAGCGTGTGATAGCCGAGCGAACGCGCTTGCTCGGCGGCGGCCTGCGCGGCCTGAATATTGCTGCCAATAATGACGTTTTGTGTGTGGTCGAACAACGGATCGCCGATTTTGGGCGTATCGGCAATCTCGCCGCGCGCGCCGCGCATGATATGGTCGCGCACTGAGTGCGGCAACTCTTCGAACAGATGAAACCGCTCGAAAATCGCAAGAGAGTCGGCAAACGTAAAGGAATCCGGGACAGTCGGTCCGGAGGCAATCGTATCCAGCGGATCGCCGATGACATCAGATAGTATCAGGGAAATCATCGTGGCTGGAGCGGCGATCCGCGCAAATTGTCCTCCTTTGATGGCGGAGATATGCTTGCGAATTGCGTTCATATCGTGAATCGTCGCGCCGCAACGCAACAACAGCGAGGTGACGGCTTGCTTTTCTTCCAGCGTAATGCCCTCTGCCGGAGCGGGAAGCAAAGCCGAGCCGCCGCCGGAAATCAGGCAGATCACCAAATCGTCGGCAGCCGCCTGTTCCAACAGGCGAATGATCTGCCGGACGCCATGCGCCCCGGCGATATCTGGCATAGGATGACTGGCTTCATGCAGGGTGATGAGGCGGGTCGGGGCAAGATGCGCGTATTTGACATTCACCCAGCCTGCGGAGATGCGATCCCCCACAATCTCTTCGATGCCTTGCGCCATTGACGCGCCTGCTTTGCCGCCTCCGATGACGTAAATATGGCGATAGGCGTTCAAGTCGTATTGTGTGGCGCCGACGGTCAGGATTGCGCCATCACGCTGAACATGCCGGTGAATGGCGGCAATCGGGTCAACGGCGCGGAGTCCCGCGTTGAAAATCTCGCGGGCGTGTTGTCGTAATCGTTCGTTCATCTCGTTCCTCCAGCATTCTAATGCGCAGCATAGAAAGACAAGGAAATCTTGTCAACCGGAAAGATTGAGAGATTCTTTCTTTCTTTGTGAAATGCGTGAAAAAGATGCAATTCAAAGAAAAACCCTTGCCAAAACTCTCTTGCAACATATATGTTACGTAAGCGAGAGATGAGGTGTGTGGGCGAATGTTTGTCGTTGAATGACATGGTTGTAACGTCGGGGATTATCAGCAGTTATCGTCATGCCATGAGAACGCCGCCTCACATTTTCCAGCAAAAATGTGGCGTGGCTGCCTTCGTGGAGGAGAGGAATATGCGAACAGTTACCAGGAAAAATTGTCGTTGGATAGGCGCGATGCTGGTTTTTATCGGCATCGTAGGAAGTGTGGTGTTCATGTCAGGGCAGCAGGCGTTCTCAGCGACCGCTGAAAGCGTCACGATTTGGGGATGGGACGAGAAATCAACGATCCCGCTCTTGCCAGAATTTAACAAGCGTTATCCTGATATTACCGTGAATTATGTTTCGTTCTCGTCGGACAGCGAATGCATGCAGAAATTCAAAGCGGCATACGCGACCGGAGAAACCTTGCCTGATATTATGTGGCTGGAAATTCAAGCGATTGGCGAATTTTTGGCGCTTGATATCTGGGAACAATTGGATGCGCCGCCGTATAACGTCGAGCCTGCCATGCAATTCGAATCGCTGCATCCGACAATTAAGAATGCCAACGGCCATGTGGTCGGGCTGCGCTGGGATTTGTCGGTGGCTGGATTGGCGTATCGCCGTGAGTTAGCGAAAACATATTTCGGCACGGATGAGCCGCAAGCTCTGGAGGCGCTTTTTCCCTCGTGGGATGCGTTGATTGCCAAAGGGAAAGAGGCGCGGCAGCAAAGCGGCGATCAACTTTATCTGTTTGCCAGCCTCAAAGATGCGTTTCGCGTGATTGACGGCCAGAATTCAACGCCGATGTTCGATGGCGAGACGATGAATTTTCAGCAGACGATTGGCTGGGCGTATGAACGGATTGTGGCAATGCGAGATGCCGGGCTGGCAGATACGCTTGTGCAATGGGGCGACGAATGGAATGCGTCCGTTGCGCAGAAGAAGCATCTCTTTTACCCTTGTCCGACCTGGTTTCCGCACTTTGTGATCGAATCGAACGATCCGCAAGGGCAAGGCGCGTGGGGCTTGATGACGCCGCCGCAAGGCGGATTCTTCTGGGGCGGTACGACCATGGCGATTCCGCGCCAAAGTCAGCATAAGGAGGCCGCCTGGACATTTCTACGTTGGTTTCTGCTCAGCCAGGAGGGCGGCGAGATGAACAAGCAGATCAATGGGGTGTTTATCGGGTTGAAGCCGCTGTATGAGAATCCTGATTTTGCGTCCTATCATAACGCCTGGTTTGGAGAGCAGGATTTAGGGCATAAATGGTTTCGCGATATAGCGCCGAACGCCTCGCCGGTTCGTCCGCCTTCAAAATATGACGCGGTGGTTTCCGAAATCAATAACCTGATTCTTCAGGCGCTGTCGGAAGATCGCGCCATGACGCTTCAAGACGCGATGACCGGATTTAAAGAAGAACTCGCGGCTCGCTTGCCTGAGCTTCGCATTCATTGATTCATTGATCTGTTGCGCAGCAGATTTGGCGCGGCTGCGCTTGTTCTAAAAAAGGCAGTCGCGTCGCCGTTTGGCTTGTTACAGAAGGAGCATCGCCCATGTTTGCATTTTTCAGACAACTTGGCATTCGCTGGAAATTGGCGCTGGCGTTTATGTTGTTCAGCCTTGTCCCATTAGTCGGGCTTGGCGGCATGGCCTATTTCACGTCGCAGGCGACGATTCAGCAAAAAGTCGGCCTCTATTCCGAAAAGAACCTCCAGCAGATCAGCCTGAATTTGTTTGCGACGCTGGAACAAATTGAAAAATTATCCACGCTGGTCGTGCTGAATCAGGAACTCAGTCAGCATTTAGCGACATTTTCAACGCAGCCCACCTTGCAGAAATTGAAAATAGCTCGCAATATTCAGGCGCAATTAGCGCAAATCGCCGTGTCGCATCCAGATGTGCGCCAGATTTTGCTGGCGCGCCGCCATGAATCGCTGCTTGCCTCAAACACGAGATTGCTCCAAAAAGAACGAAACTATTTTGAGACGGAGGCATTCTGGAACAGCGAACTGTATCGCGAGGTCGTCGAATTTCACGGGCGCGGCGTTTGGAAAGGGAGCGTCAACGGGCAATATGAGGATATATATCTGATCCGGCAGCTAATTAATCCCAACACCACGCAGGAAGCGGGCGTCTTGATCTTTGCCGTCAGCCGCCAGATGTTAAGCCGAGTGTTAGAGCAGCAAACGCAGGCGGATGGCAGCAAGATGTTCGTGAGCGATGAAAAGAGGATGATTATTGCGCATTCTCATGCGGAATTCATCGGGAAGGTCGTTGAACAGGCCAACTTGTCGGCGGCGTTTCAAGAGCGCGATGCCGGATATTTCCAAACCGAGACAGCGTTAGTCGTCTTCAGCGCAACTCCGAATAAATGGCACATCGTCTGGGAAATTCCGCAGAAATTTCTTTTACAGGATATTAATCGGCTCGGCCTGATGATTTTATTGGCAGGGCTGACATGCGCGCTGCTGTCCGTCGCCATCGGCGTAATTACTTCCACAGCCTATTCGCGGAAAATCTGCTATTTAGTCAATTCAGCGTCAGCGATTGCCGAAGGGGATTTAGACCAGCAGATCGAGCTGCTCAGCGAGGATGAAGTCGGGGTTTTAGCGCGTCAGTTCAGCATCATGCGCGATGCGATCCGCGAAAAGATTCTCGCGCTGCAAACGCTGAACAGCGAGTTAGATATGCGCGTGGAGCAGCGAACCCGCGAACTTGGCCTCGCCAACGCCGAATTAGCGCGAGAACAATATATCTTGAATTGTTTTATGGATAACGTGCCGGACAGCATTTATTTTAAGGATCATGACAGCCGATTTCTTCGATTGAATTCGGCGTTAGCTCGCAAATTCGGCGTGAAGAATCCGGCTGAGATCATCGGGAAATCCGATTTCGATTTTTTTCCAGACGCGCAGGCTCGGCCTAAATATGAGATGGAGCAGGAGATTATCCGCACCGGCCAGCCGATTTTGGCATTGGAAGAACCGGATATCGGCGGACGCTGGGCGCTCACGACGAAGATGCCGCTCCGTGATGAACATGGCGAGATCATTGGCACGTTCGGTATCTCCCGCGACATCACGCCCTTAAAGGTCGCGCAGCAGCAAGTGGAAGAAGCGTATGCGGAAATTCAGATGTTGAACGAACAACTGCATCAGGAGAATCTGCGCATGGGCGCGGAACTCGATGTCGCCCGCCGGTTGCAGCAGATGGTGCTTCCTGTGCCGGAAGAACTCGATAAAATCCCCGGCGTGGACATTGTCGGCTACATGCAGCCCGCAAACGAAGTCGGCGGCGATTATTACGACGTGCTGCATGATCACGATAACCGCCTCTGCATCGGCATCGGCGACGTGACCGGGCATGGCCTGGAAAGCGGCGTGCTGATGCTGATGACGCAGACGGCGATTCGCACGCTGATTGATCGAGGCGAAAGCGATCCGGTCGTGTTTTTAAATACCATTAACCGGGTGTTGTATCACAATATTCAGCGCATGAGCGCAGAGCGCAGCCTGACGCTGGCGATTGTGAATTATCAGCACGGGCAATTGCGGTTGATCGGGCAGCATGAAGAGATGTTGGTCGTGCGGCATGACGGACGCGTCGAGCGGGTTGACACGACAGAACTTGGCTTCCCGATTGGCATGGTGCATGATATTGGGGCCTGGATTGCTGAAGCAACCGTGGCGCTTGATCAGGGCGATGGCATCGTGCTTTATACGGACGGCATTACGGAAGCGCAGAACGCGGAGAATCAACTCTATGGCCTTGAGCGGCTCTGCGCGGTCATCAGCGCGAATTGGCGCGACGCCAGCGCTGAGGCCGTGAAAAACGCGGTTGTTGACGATATGCGGCAGTTTGTCGGCAACGCGCAGGTCTATGACGACGTGACGCTGGTTGTGTTGAAACAGCAATAATTCGAGCGCAAGGGCAATCGTGTCAACCGAACGATGAAAAAGCTCGCCGTTTTTTCAACACAGACGAAAATAATCGGCGTCCAGAAAAAAATAATAAAAAATCCCTTGTCAAAACCATCTTACGTATCGACAAAGGCGTTGCGATTGAGCAGACCTGTCAAACCCGTTCACGATGTGTGGCAGCCATGTCAACGTTGTATATCAATCCGCTTCTCAAGGAGGAAGGCATCATGACAACCACCACCCCTACTGCCGAAGACAAAGTGCAGGAGTATCGCGACAAAATCAACCTGAACCTGCGCAAATTCGTTGCGCCAGAGTTTATTTTCGGCGTGGGAGCGCGAGAACTCGCCGGGCGCTACGCTCAGCATTTTGAGGCTCGCAAGGTCATGGTCGTGAGCGATCCTGGCGTGATAGCCGCTGGATGGACGGCGGATGTCATCGATAGCCTGCAAACCGCTGGCATCCCCTATGTGACGTTTTCCAGCGTGACGCCGAACCCAAGAGCGGAAGAGGTCATGATCGGCGCGGAGTTATATCGCCAGGAAGGATGCAACGCGTTAGTCGCCGTTGGCGGCGGCAGCGTGTTGGATTGCGCTAAAGGGATCGGCATTGTCAGCAGCAATCATCAGCACATCCTGACGTTTGAAGGCGTTGATCAGGTCGGAGCGCCGATGCCGCCGCTGATTTGCATTCCGACGACAGGCGGCACGTCTGCGGACGTTTCCCAATTTGCGATCATTAACAATACGCAAGCTCGCGTCAAAATTGCGATCATCAGCAAAGCCGTCGTGCCTGATATTGCGCTGATTGATCCAGTCGTGCTTTCCACGATGGACCCGCTGCTTACCGCTTATACCGGCATGGATGCGCTCGTACATGCGATTGAAGCGTTCGTCTCTGTGGGAAGTTCGCCGATGACTGACGTGCACGCCTTAGAAGCGATTCGCTTAGTCACGCGCAATTTGCCGGATTCGGTGCGCAATCCGCAGGATATTGACCTGCGCGGCCAAATTATGTTAGGAAGTTTAGAAGCCGGGTTAGCCTTCTCCAACGCGAGTTTAGGCGGCGTTCACGCGATGGCGCACAGTCTCGGCGGCTTTAAAGATTTGCCGCATGGCGAATGCAATGCCATGCTGCTGCGGCATGTCATGGATTTCAATTTCGAAAACTCGCCCGAACGATATGTGCGGATTGGCGAAGCGATGGGGGTGGATTTGCGGGGCATGACGCTGAAGCAGAAAAAAGCCGCGCTCTTGAACGAGATTGTCCGCTTAGAAGAGGCGGTCGGCATTCGCGAGACGCTGGCGCAGAAAGGCGTCAATCGCACGGATGTGAAGCCGCTGGCGGAGAATGCGATTAAAGACCCCTGCATTGCCACGAACCCCCGCAAACCGAACACGCGCGATATTGAGGTATTATATGAAGAAGCCCTCTGATCCGATTTCCACGTTCACACATCCGACGGATGATTGGGAGAAATGGCGCGAAGGGATTTTAGGCTTTGGGGAACGTTCCTCACGGAAAACGTACTATGCCGAGCTCCAGAGGAAAACCGAAGAGTTGGAACGTTTTCAGGCGTTATTGGATAAAAGCCACGACGCGATTTTTTTAATCGATTCTGAAACCGGCAAGATTGTCGATGTCAACGATACCGCTTGCAGCCTCTTAACGTATCGTCGTCCTGCATTACTATGCATGGCTGTCGCCGAAATTCTTGATGCGGAGGCGGTCGCGCAAATTATTCCAGGAAGCGGCAACCAGGCCGAGACGCTTTCCCGGCATACCATTGTGACAGGATTGCGCACGAATAATGATCTGGAGATTCCTGTCGAAATCAGCATCGAATACGTGCATTTTGGCACAATGGCGTATGTGGTCGCAGTCGCCCGCGATATTACCGAACGCTTAACGATTGAGCGCGAACGTGACCGGCTGTTTAAAGAACGCACTCTGATTGTTGAACATGTGCCGGTTGGCCTGATGTTTCTGAAAAACCGCCAATGCATCTGGGGCAACCCTGCCATGGAAGGGTTGTTCGGCTACTCATTAGCCGAACTGCAAGGCCAGACAACAGAGATGCTGTATTCCTCTCTCAACGATTATCAGATGCTCGGCGAGGAAGCGTATTCGATTCTCTCGGCAGGAAAAGAATACGTCTCCGAACGTTTGATGCAGCGGAAAGATCAATCGGTGTTCTGGTGCAATCTGCATGGACAGGCAGCGCAGGCTGATGATCCTGCGCAAGGCTCGATTTGGATTATCGAAGATATTACGGAACGGAAACAACTGCAAGAAGCACAGCAGCGGCTCAATGAAGAATTGGAGCGTTTAGTGCAGGAACGCACGCAGGAGCTTTCGGTGGCGTATGAAGAAATTCGCAAGCTCAATGACATTCTGAAAGAAGAAAACCTGCGTATGAGCGCGGAACTCGATGTCGCCCGCCGCTTGCAGCAGATGGTGCTTCCAGTTCCAGAAGAACTGAATAATATTTCAGGGCTGGATATTGTCGGCTATATGCAGCCTGCTAATGAAATTGGCGGCGACTATTATGATGTGCTGTCTTGCCAGCACGACGGGCATGTCTGCATTGGAATCGGCGACGTGACAGGGCATGGCTTGGAAAGCGGCGTGCTGATGCTGATGACGCAGACCGCCATTCGCACGTTGGTGGATCGGGGCGAAACCGATCCGGTCGTCTTTTTAAATACGATCAATCGCGTCCTCTATCAAAATATCCAGCGCATGGGGGTAGATCGCAGCCTGACGTTAGCGATGGTCAATTATCAGGCCGGGCAATTGCGGCTGATCGGCCAGCACGAAGAAGCGCTTGTCGTGCGGTGCGATGGGCGGATCGAACGGATGGATACAATTGATCTCGGCTTTCCGCTTGGAATGGTCGATGACATTCAGCAATGGGTCGCCGAAGCAACTGTCACGTTGTCACCGGGGGATGGGGTGGTGCTTTATACCGATGGCATTCCCGAAGCGCAAAATCCAGACAAGGCATTCTATGGCCTTGAACGCCTGTGCGCGATTATCAGCGCGAACTGGCGCGGCGCAACCGCCGAAGCCGTGAAAGCCGCTATCGTTGACGATGTGCGCCAGTTTATCGGCAGCGCCCCCGTCTATGACGACGTGACGCTCGTAGTGCTGAAACAGCAGGAGCAGTCAGCCGATGCGGCTGTTTGTTCATAGCTCGTAATCGTCAGGACATACACAATGACGATTGCTGATGACTTATTTCATTTCCAGATCGCCGTCAAACGCCGCCAGCGGGATCGGTGCGGCGAAACGGGCGATATAGTCGGTGATTTCGCGGATCAGCCATTCGCTTTCGCCGGGCGTGACGCCGGACGCGACCGGCACAGTTTTCTGCGCGTAGTTGATGCCTAACAGCAGCGTGCGCTTATGGAAATAGCGGATCACGTCGTACTGCGTGACCGACGCGGTTGGGATATGGCGCGAAACGCCGATGAAGCCGAACCAGCGGCGGCTGATTTTAATCCAGTCCGGCGCAAGATGCAGCGCGGTGCAGCCGAAGATGCGCGACACCAATAACACGAACCAGCCGAGGCCAAGCCCCCAGAAGACGCCCGATGCGCTGAGCAGCACCGACGCCGGCAGCCAGCCGTGTTCCTGTTCTTCATACATCAGATACAATGACAGGCCAGTCAAGACGCTCGCAATCGCAAGGCAGACGAGGCTGGTCAGAATCGTATCGAAGACTTCGGCAGGCGGCAGCATTTTGGGAATACGAAAGCGGAGTTGATCGTGGCCTTTCAGGCTTTTTTTGATGGAACTGCCGACCGGTTTTTCGTATGTTGTCCGCGTTGACTGTTCACTCTCGCGCTCGTCAACAGCCTGAGGTTTCAGCGGGAACGGCTGACTTTGCGCGTCCCAGAGATATTCCTGAATTTCGTGCGACAGCCATTGAATATCGGCTTTGCCCAGATGAACGCCGATTTCATGCGTTTCCCCGGCGTGATTGATGCCCAACACGGACTGGCCGCCCGCGCTGCCACGCTTGCCGAAATACCAGGTCAAATCGGACGGCTCGATTTCAAGCGTTGGAATCCGCCAGAGTTCGCCGCTGTGAAAACCGAGCAGTTCTTCATGCGCAAACACCCATTCCGGCGTTAAATGCACGACGGTATGCTTCAGTGCCATGCCGACTTTTTGCTTCGGAACGCGGAAGCTCAGGCGTCCCGGCGCGTTCGCGAGTTTTTCGATTTTTGTGTCTTCCGGCTTTTTCGTGTCTGAAGGATGCCACCATGACGACGGAATATACTGCGCGAAAATATCCTTGATCTGCTCTGGCGTGGCGATGCGCTTTTTAACGGATGGCGCTAACAGGCCATTCAATAACTGCGTAAGGCCGGGCGAATGCTTCAAAAACGGCTCGAACTGCGGTTTCATCTCTTCGGTCGGAAATTCCCAGGGATGGCGATGCGTCAGCATGAAGAGGAGCGTCGCGCCGAGCGCGTAGTAATCAGACGCCGGAACCGCCTGCCCGCTGAACTGCTCGAACGGGACATAGCCATACGTGCCGACGACCGTCGTTCCCGCCATCACGGTCGTGCGGATGCGATCTTGCACTGCGCCGAAATCGACGAGATAGACATCATTCACCATCGGCGCGACATGCAGATTCGGCGAAATGATGATGTTTTTCGGATTCACGTCGCGATGAATCACCGGCGGGCGCAGCGAATGCAGATAGACCAGAATATCGAGCAAATCGATAAAAATATCCAGCACGTCGGCTTCCGTGCCGCGCCAGCCCTCTTCGATCAACTGCTTCAGCGTTTTGCCTTCAATATATTCCTGAATCAGCAAAAACTGCGTTCCTGCGGCGGAATCTATCGAGCAATATTCCAAATATTTTGGAATGCGCGGATGCGAAAGCTGTTGCAAAATATGGGCTTCGCGCTCGAACATTTCCAGCGTTTTCCATTCCTGCATGCGCGACAGATGGAGTTGTTTAATGGCGACATAGCGTTGCGTTGCAAGGTCGAACGCTTTATACGTCATCCCCATGCTGCCATGCCCAAGCGTGCCGTCAATCCGGTATCTGTCGCGAACAATATCTCCAGGTTTCATATTGTGAGCCGAATCCCCCCGAACCGGCGTATTTTTAGAATGGTTGTTGCAAAATCTCCCTTTCGTCTGCTGTCAAATTGGTCAACAATTGAATCTCATTACGTTCGACAGGCTGAACCATTTGATCGGTTAATTTTCTTTTCTGGTTTTGTCATTATTTATGGCGAAATCACGTCGGCAAAGCGAACCTCAGGCTTCAGCCTGGGGAATAGAGGGAATTTGCATTCCCCAGGCTGAAGCCTGGGGTTCGTTTGAACTTATCGTTTATTGACGACTAATTCGACAATATTCAGAAGTTTTCGGTCAATCACGTCCCATTGAAAATGCTGCTCGATGTACGTTTTGCCGTTCCTGCCGAGCGCGGCGGCGAGGTCGCGCCGTTCCAAAAGCAGATCAACGCAGGCTTCGAATTCGTCGTAATCGCCGTAATACAAGCCGCCGTTACTGCGCAGGCAGTGGCCTTTCACGACCGCGCCATGCGCCGTCGCCATGACCGGTGTCCCGACGCTCCACGCTTCCAGCATGACAATCGACAGGCTTTCCATTTGCGACGGCATCAAGAGCGCATTCGCCGCCGCCATGCCATTGATTTTGTCTTCATCCGACACGAAGCCGAGCATCCGCACGTCAGGCCGCTCAGGGAGCGCCATGACCGCTTTGCCCATCAACACCATTGTCAAATCAACGTCATGCACGGCTTTGTAGCGCATGAAACAATCGAGCATTTGGCCGCAGCCTTTGCCTTCGTCAATTCGCCCGGCATACACGAGAAAATCGCCGCGAATGCCGAATTTTTTGCGAAACGCTTCCGGCTGCGCGTCTTGCCGCGCCTCGACGCCTGTGCCAAGCACTTCATACGGAATATGCTTGTTATGAAAGAGCGAATGCGCTAATTCCTTTTCTTCTTCAGTCAGATACAAAAACGCCTGCGGCAGATGAAACAGCGTCCGGAAAATGTCGAAATAGACCGGCGGCTCATTGTGCGTCGTGGAGACGAAAATCGCCTTGTGCGGGACGTATTGCATCCCGAAAAAGCTTGTCGGATAAATGTAGGTGTAAAAAATAAAGGCGTCGTAGTCGTCGGCGTGAGCGCGGATAAATTCGAACAGACCAGGCGAGTATGGCCCTTGCCGCGCCATCCATTCGACTTCGTCGAAATAGGTGTGCGGCGTGGAATACAACTGCTGCGAAAATTCGTCGAATTGGCGCGGCTTGCGCTCGCGGTCAGTCGGAAAGCGATGCACGCGGATGCCGTTGACCATCTCCGTTCCGGCGGGATATTCGTTCTTCCATGTCACGTAATCTTTGGCGCAGGTCGTGACGACCTCCACCTCGGCAAAACGGGCGAGCCGTCCGACCATCGCCATACAATGCGATTCAGAACCGCCGGTAATGTCTGCGCCGTAGCGCTGAATGACGACTGCGAGTTTCATCACGTTCACCCTGTAATTCCAAGAATCAGCACCGGAATATCAATATTCGACACGCCGCGATGTTCCAAATCCCAGACAAACTGCTCGAAATACGAAACGCCGGTGGACATTTCATCCGCAAAATCCTTGATCGGCACGATTTCAACACCAGCCTCGATTAATTCCATGTTATGGAAAATCGTCATTTTAGCGCATACATTATACACCATGAAAGCGTATTTGCCGAACTGCACTTCAACGCCTAAATGGTTTTTAATGAAATCCATTTCTCGAAATGCCCCGCGAGAAGAGGCTTCAGATGTGAAGTTCGGAATGTAATATTCGGTGGGATAATCGCAAAATACTTTCTTTTTATGCCATTCTCGCCCTTCGAATTCCTGTTGAAATGCCTTATTCAACTCTCTCGGCTTATACAGAATTTTGCCGCGCATGGTTTTTTCTTTGCTGATCTTATTCTTATATTTTGCCGCCTCGATTCCTGCAATAATATCCTTGATTTCTTGCAACTCATGAGGAAATTGTGCCTCGATAACCTCTTTTCCACGATTGAATGAATAGATTCCAACGATTCTCATTCGCCATATTTCTCCGGTTCTTCCAGCAATCTATGCTGAGAATTATTTTCCCATTCTTCAGGAACTTGTGCGACCTTTTCTCGTCCTGTCGGCTGATGAACGGGCTTTCCAATCGGTCGAGTTTTCAACGTGCCATTGAAATATTGTTCGAACCGTGTTTTCGCAATCTTGACATATTCTTCTTCTTTCTCGCTTCCCATTGCGCGGCGATTGTGCATGATGGCCGCGATGAGCGACGTGCCGACTCCGGCATACGGATCGAACACCCAGTCATCTTCATTAGTGAAGGCCAGAACGCAGCGCTCGACCAATTCGACCGGATATTGGCACGGATGCGCGGTTTTTTCAGGGTGATTCGATTTGACGTTCGGAATATCCCAGAGCGCGGTTTCCCAATCCTGATATAGCACTTCCCAAATATCAGAAGGATTTTTCCCTTTCGGATTTCCTGACGGCCTGCCGATATTCGGCCCTTTATAATGCCGTTTTCCCGGATATTTCGACGGTACTCTGACCGGATCGAGATTGAATTGATAGGTATCGGATTTGGTGAACCAGAGCAGCGTTTCGTATCGGCCTGAAAAACGTTTCGAGGCGTGCAGCCCATGCCCGAAATGCCAGATAATCCGGTTCCGTAGATGAAAGCCGTGCTGCTTGAAAAGCGGATAATAATACATGTCAAGCGGAAAGACTTCGCCTCGATCTACAAAATTTCCGACTTGCCAGCACAGACTCCCCTCATCCTTCAACACGCGATAGAGTTGCGCGATCAATGACTTCTGCGTCTCAAGATAGGCGTCAATCGAGACTTTCGTTTCATAATCTTTCCCGATATTATACGGCGGCGACGTAATAATCAATTTCACCGCGAAATCGGGAATCTGCCGCATATACTCGTTCACATCGCCATGATAGACGATAAGACGAGCGTCAGGATTATAATGAGATTCTATTGAGATTTGGTGTTCGAATAACGAGCCGAGCATTTTATGTATCTCCTTCATCTAACCATGATAGTTCTCGGCCGATTAGCAATTCCGTCATCTCGGCGTGATGCGTATTTTTCATGGCAATCGTTCGCGTTTCGAAGCCGAAACGCTCTGCCATGCGTCGAATATCCGGCGTGTCGTCATACGTCATGACAAAATGGCCGTTGACATTGCTCGTCAGCGCAAATAATTCTTGATGATTGATCTCCGAATAGGCGTACAGGCGAGCGCCAGCGCGTTTTCCGCGTCCTGCCGTATAAGGCGGATCAACAAAAAATGCGACATCCGAACGGTTCGAATATTGTTTGATCACATCGAATCCATCGCCCCATACGAACGAAATGCGGTCGCGTATTTGATGAATGGCGCGAATGCGTTGCGCGAGCGTATGCGGATACCAGCGCGATGCAATCCCTTTGCCATGCTCGCCGTTTTTAATCATCCCCGCGCCTTTTGCCATGATTCCGCCGCGATTGACGCGGTTTTGAATAATTGTGCGGAACGCTTGCTCAAGAAGCGTTCCACGTTCTTTCATCAAAATGCACTTAACCTGTTCAGAAGAAAACGGAAATTGCTCGATTTTTTCAGCCAATTTTTCGCCGAGTCCGGCGTTGAAGATTGCTTGCCAGACCGAACCAACCCGTTCATCTTTTTCAACGAGAATCACATGCCCGGCTCGCTGCTCGAACGCGACGGTCAAGCCGATGATTCCGCCGCCTGCAAACGGCTCGATCAATTCGTTCGGACAAGCCGGAAGGGAATTCAGCCACTCGCGAATGTGCGGCACAAGCCATGTTTTGCCGCCCGGATAGCGAAATGGGCTTCGTTGCGGCACGGACGCCACATTGACGACGCGCCTGCGAACAGGAACGGCAAACTCTGGAAATAAGAGGTCGGAACGTATCAGGCTCATGATTCTTCTGAAGGCGGTTCAAGCAGCGTCAGATTTACCGGAGGATACGCTTGATCGCTGCTGTCTAATTTTTTCTGAAGCACGCGAATAAAATCATGCACATTGCCCACTGATGGAGTCGTGATCGTATCTAACGCTTTATGAAATTCGGTATAAACCGATTTGACATATTTCAGGCGATAGGTCGCTGTTGCCGCATGATCTTCCAGCGTATAAATCATCCACGCCATATCGGCGTCTTCCGGCGAGACAACAGGCAATTCCGGCAATGTGTCATAAAAGCGGTCTTGAAGCGCGACGGCGATCTTTTTTCGCCACGATTTTAAGATGCGGCCTTTGTAAATGAGTTGCGGAACCAGACGTTTTCGAGAAGAGGACAGGTAATCAGGGCGGACAGGCTCGTTCCATTCGAAATCGCTTGCGGTCTGATATTGCTGCATATAACGCTCGAACGGCTTGCTGACATTGCCGGAAATATACACAGCCTGGACTTCTAACGCGCCGAAATCAAGAATATTTCCTTGTTCATCTAGCGCAACCAGCACGAAATCTATATTTCCCGCCGCATTTCCATGTGCGTCATTCAAGCGAATTTCGGAGAGCGATGTAAAATTCGTCTTGTTCGGAAAGAAAAATTTAGCGGCGTCTTCGATAATTCTCCAATCTTCTCGCAGCCGAATCGGGCAAGTAATCACCGGCGAATCGTTTTCGAACACACTGCACACGCCAAGCGGATGCGTTGCGCTGTTTTTCGTGCATGACGGCACTTTATTATTGAATGGGCAGAACTTATGATTTCGGTATCGTTCGGCCTGTTCTGTGGCGTTGTGATAGGGAAGCCCGAAAATTTCAGCAAGTGGATGGTGCGGCATAATATTCTTTATATTTCTCCGGTTCTTCCAGCAGCTTGTGCTGAGAATTATTTACCCATTCTTCAGGAACTTGCGCGACTTTTCTCTTCCTGTCGGCTTCAGTTGCTACTGCGTCTGAAGATAGGCATTAATCGAGACTGTTTTCATAATTTTTTCTGATAATCCTTTTCTAAGCTGTCAGACACGTTGAAGGTGTCTGACAGCTTGCGTTTTTTCAAATCGCCTGTCAAGAGAAAAACGCCTCGCCATGATTGAGATAACGGTCGATTCGGCGCAGCCCTTCCTGGATGTTTTCAAGCGAGTTGGCATAGGAAAATCGGATGTAGCCTTCGCCGTTGCTGCCGAAATCAATGCCGGGCGTGACCGCGACGCCCGCGTGTTCGAGAATGTCGAACGCAAGTTTATAGCTGTCTGCGCCGAATTTCTTCGCGTTGGCAAACACGTAAAACGCGCCGGTCGGTTCGACGGTGACGCCGAAACCGATCTCGCGCAATTTCGGAATCAGGAATTTCCGGCGTTCGTTGTATGTCGCCCGCATCCGTTCGGCGTCGGCGTTTGCCACTCTGAGCGCCGCGATGCCGCCCCATTGTACGAAACTGTTGGCGCAGATAAACAGATTTTGCTGAAGCTTTTGCAGCGGCCTGACAAATTCTTTCGGCGCGATCATGTAGCCGAGCCGCCAGCCGGTCATGGCGTAGAGCTTGGAAAAGCCGTTCAGCACGAAGGCGCGGTCAGTGAATTCTAAAATCGAATGCGCCCGGCCTTCATACACGAGGCCATGATAAATCTCATCCGAGATGA
>CAZMEO010000008.1:0-5465 GCA_964565315.1 uncultured Candidatus Moduliflexus sp.
GAAACGCTGACCGGCATTCAGCGCGGTGACGTTGACGCGCCTGCGGGCTGGCTCATGAGCGTGGCGGCGTGATGCGATCAGAGAACTTCGTCAAGGTTGCGAACTTTCGCAAGGTTTTTTCCTGACATCTGTAAACGAAATATGCGGCAACACGACTATTCTGTTGCATAAGGACAAGATATTATTCAGACCTCACAGGTTTTTAAAACCTGTGAGGTCTTTCGAAATTCGAAGGTAATTATTTAGCCCGTAGGGCTTGAGGTATTGTAGAACACAGCAGCAATGGCCTTCTTACCGCGTAGCGGTTGGGGAGACACTCCCTATCGCTTCCGGCGAATCATCTTTTTTCTGTGTCTGTTCTCCAAAACCCTATCGCCTATGGCGAACACACGGTAAATAATTGCGTTCAAAGAACAATCAGGCGTATGAAACCTATGATTTTATGTGTTGACGACGAGAAAATCATTCTCAGCAGCCTCAAAGAACAGCTCAAGCGGCATTTCGGCAATTTGTATCATATCGAAACCGTCGAAAGCGGCGAGGAAGCGTTGGAAGTGGTCGGCGAATTCGCAGAACGAAACGCCGAGCTGCCGATTGTCATTGCGGATCAGATCATGCCCGGCATGAAGGGGGATGAACTGCTTCGGGCGATCCATCTCCGCCTCCCGAAAACCCTGAAAATCATGCTGACCGGACAGGCGAACGCCGACGCGGTCGGCAATGCCGTGAATCATGCCCGGCTGTATCGCTACATCGCCAAGCCCTGGGATCCGACCGACCTTTCTTTAACGATTACCGAGGCGCTGCGCAGCTATTTTCAAGAAAAAAAAGTCGAAGAGCAGAACCTGGCGTTGCAAAAAATGAATGAAGGGCTGGAGCAGTTAAATCAGGCATACGAACGGTTCGTGCCAAAAGAATTTTTGCGGTTTTTGGAGAAACAGAGCATTCTTGACGTGCGTCTTGGTGATCAGGTGCAGCAGGAGATGACGATCATGTTTTCCGATATTCGCGGTTTCACCTCGCTCTCGGAACAAATGACGCCCGACGATAATTTTCGGTTTATCAACGCCTATTTAGGGCAGATGGGGCCGATTGTGCGGGAGTATCACGGCGTGATTGATAAATTTTTAGGGGACGGCATCATGGCGGTTTTCCAGAAAAAGGCCGATGACGCCGTGCAAGCCGCGATTCACATGCTGCACACACTGGCGGCGTACAATCAGGAACGGGCGAAACATGACCGCCCGCCGGTGCATATCGGGATCGGCATCAACACCGGAACGCTGATGCTCGGCATTATCGGAGAGCAAGGCCGGATGAACGGCACAGTCATTTCGGATGCCGTGAATTTGGCGGCGCGTCTCGAAGGCTTGACCAAAATTTTTGGCGCGTCCCTGCTGGTCAGCGAGCATTGCTTATCTGCGCTGGAGCATCAGGACGCCTACTATTCGCGCTTTTTAGGCAAGGTGCAGGTGAAAGGGAAAAATACGGCGGTCTCGGTGTTCGAAATTTACAACGGCGACGGCGACACGGCAATTGAGTTGAAGTTACACACAAAACCGCTGTTCGAAGAAGGCTTGACGCATTATTTTGCCCGAGAATTTGCCGAAGCCGCCGTGTTGTTTAAAAACGTGCTGAAAGAGCATCCGACCGATAAGGCCGCCCGGCTCTATCTTGAGCGGTCGGCGCAATATCTCGTGCAAAGCGTGCCGGAAACGTGGCAAGGCGTCGAGACGATGGAATATAAATAGAGGAGTTATTCGTAATGAAAGCGTGGCTGAAACGCATTGTTATCTTTGTCTGCCTGTTTGCGCTGCTCGACATCATAGTGATTCGCGGGTTGTATCGCAGTTTGGAGACGTTGCGAAATGAGTATTTCGCCAAAGAAGTCAATGAACTGCACATCGCGTATAATGCGATTACGAAAACCTACGGAATTAACGCGCAGGGGTTTTATCATAAATTGATGGAGATGCCTGAAGTCGTTCTCAGCCTGAAGCAAGCGGCTGCCGTAGATGCTTCCCATCAGGCCGGATTGCGCACGCTGCTCTATTATCAATTGGCTTCGGATTACCGGCAATTTCAACAACAGCAAGTCGCGCTGTTAAATTTTTATCTCCCTGACGGCGTTCCTCTGCTGAAAATGAATGCTCCGGTTCTTTCAGGCAGCTACCCACCAGAATCCCGCGCCTCTATCCATACCGTTTTGGAAAAACAGCAAGAATTCTCCGGCATAGAAAGCGTTGATGGCATATTCGGCTACCGCTACCTCATTCCCGCGCGATTGAATGGGCAATTAGTCGGGAGCATCGAAATCGGATTATCCCTCAAAGAGATCGAAGAGCAATTGCGCAGCCTGCTGCTGCGTCAATTCTTCTTTTTGATCCGGAGCGACGTGCAGCAACAGACCGGCATGCACGGCGATTTCGCGCCCAGCGAACTGAGCGACGCCTATGTCGTCTCTAAAAAGGACTTATGGCTCACCGACATTCTCCGAGATGCTTTCAAAAAGCACGGCCTGAAAAAAAAAGAGAGCGCCAAGATCACGGCATTGCTGAAGGAATATATCAAAAACAAAGCCGCCCCTGGAATCGCGGAACAAAAAAGCTTTGCCATCGCCCTGAAGCCCTCGTTGTTTCTGCATGACACCACAGATTATATCGTGGCGTTTCTGCCGATTTTCGACATGAATGCCGAACATGTCGCCTATCTGGTCTCGTATCGTTCCGATGACATGCTTGACAGTTTCAGCGAAGCGTTTTGGCTGAAAGCGCTGACAGCAAGCGGCGTCTTGTTGCTTGTGATGATTTTCATCTATCAGATTAAACGCAGCCGCAACATGATTCTGCAAAGCCGCGACCGCTTGCAGGGGATTACGGATAACCTGTTCGAAGGCTTGTGCGTGTTGGATGAGCATCATCATATCACCTTTGTCAACCCGGCTGCCGAGCGGTTGTTAGGGTATTCGCGCAACGATTTGCTGACGCGCACGCTGCATCATCTCGTTGACCATGAATTGAACGACTGCGCAGCCTCGAAGGATGCCTACACCGTCTGCGACGCACTTGAAACCGGGCGCGTGTATCAATCCGACGACCTCGTGCTTGTCACGCGGGATCAGCGGGTATTCCCGGCCAATTTAACCGTGACGCCGTTGATCGATAAGCGCGGCAAGCGCACCGGCTCTATCGTCGTCTTTCAGGATATTACGGGACCCAAAGAAGCGGAGATGGCGTTAAAGAAAAGCGAAGCCTATAATCGCTTGATTATCGAAACCATGAGTGAAGGGCTGGCGACCTTTGATCGGGATGAGCGGTTCACCTATGTCAATACGCAATTTTGCCGCATGTTCGGTCTCTCGCGAGAAGAATTAGTCGGGCATTCGTATTTCGAGCGTAGTGATGAAAAGAATCGCGACATCATTCGCCGCAATATTCTCAAATATCGTCATACCGGCATCTCGCCCGCGCCCTACGAATTGGAGTGGCACCGCCAGGATGGAAGCCGATTTGTCACGATTACTGCGCCGCAAGCATTTTTTGATGAACACGGGCAATTTGCGGGCGGCGTAATTGTGATGACGGAGATTACGCAACTGAAAGAGATTGAGCAGAAACTCCGCGACGCCAACGTCTTCACGGAATCGATCTTGCAGAATGTGCCGGAAGTGATCTTTTCGCTTGATGAAGAGATGTGTTTGACGTATATCAGCCCGAAATGCGAACAGATGTTCGGCTATACCGTGCAGGAGTTTCTCGAAACCCCCAGTTTGCTGAAAGAGATGATTTACGCAGAGGATCGTGTTCTCTTTTCTTCGACGCAGGAGACATTGCGCCGAGGGCTGGTGGCGTCCGCAGAATTTCGGGTGGTCAAAAAGACGGGCGAGATCATCTGGACGCATAAATCGTCCACGCCGACGCTCGACGCTGAGGGACGGCTTGTCCGCATTGATTCAAGCATGTATGACATCAGCAATCTGAAAAGAGCCGAATATGCGCTGGCAGAGGAACGCAATCTCTTGCGCACATTGATTGATACGATTCCCGACATCGTGTACATGAAAAATTTGAGAGGCGAATATGCCATGGTCAATACGGCGTTTGCGGAACTGCTTGGCAAACGCGCCAGTGAGCTGATCGGCCAGACAACAGCCGATGTATTTTTTGAGCATCAAGCGAAACAGATGGATGCGTTAGATCAGAATATTCTGCTCACTGGCGAACCGGTCTTGTCGGCGGAAATTCTGCTGACAGTCAATGGACAAGATGCCTGGTTTCTGAAGACCACCGTCGCCGTGCGGAATGACGCGGGCGAAATCGTCGGGCTGCTCGGCATCAACCGCGATATTACGGAGCGCAAGCGGGCGGAAGAAGTGCTGGTGGATATGAATATCGAGTTGAAAGAAACGCTGGAGAACCTGAAACGCACGCAATCGCAGTTGATTCAGTCGGAAAAAATGGCGGCGCTCGGCCAATTGATCGCCGGAGTCGCGCATGAAATCAATACGCCGCTCGGCGCAATCCGCGCGTCGATTGGGAATATTGCCACCGCCCTCGCCGACTCGCTCGCGCAGTTGCCGCGCCTGCTCGCCACCTTATCGCCAGAGGAGCAGTCGCTCTTTTTCGCTTTTGTCGAACGCGCCGCCCAGCCGAAAGCACAGATGACCTCTCGCGAAGAACGGCAGTTGAAGCGCAAATTGCGGCAGGAATTGGAAGAGCGTGAATTACATGATGCTGATGCGCTGGCGGATATGTTTATCGATCTCGGCGTGTATGATCAGATCACCGCCTATCTGCCGATCTTCCAAAAACCTGACGCGGTGAATATTCTGCAAACCGCCTATAATCTGGCCGTGCAGCGGCACAACAGCGATAATATCATGACAGCGGTCGAACGCGCCGCCAAAATCGTGTTTGCCCTGAAAAGCTATGCCCACTTCGATCAGTCTGGCGAAATGACGGCCTCAAATATTACGGAAGGAATCGATGTGGTGCTGACCCTCTATTACAACCAGTTGAAACATGGAATTGACGTTCTCAAGCAGTATCGCGACATTCCGCTCGTGCGCTGCTATCCCGATGAATTGAACCAGGTCTGGACGAATATTATCCATAATGCGGTGCAGGCGATGGATGGGCGCGGTACGCTGGAAATTGACGTGGCGCAGCAGGATGGGCATGTCGTCGTAAAGATTACGGATTCCGGCTGCGGCATTCCCGAAAACATCCGCGAACGCATTTTCGAGCCGTTTTTCACCACCAAGCCTTCTGGAGAAGGGAGCGGCTTAGGATTGGATATTGTTAAAAAAATCCTCGAAAAACATCACGGCTCGATTCAGGTCGAAAGCCGTCCGGGCAAGACCACGTTCAGCGTCTTTCTGCCGATTCGATGTGAATGACCGCGAATGCCCCTCCCAGGAGGGGCATTCGCGGAGACGTTGCGTAACATCAGTTCGTAAAATGTAA
>CAZMEO010000008.1:5565-31738 GCA_964565315.1 uncultured Candidatus Moduliflexus sp.
CTCCCAGGAGGGGCATTCGCGGAGACGTTGCGTAACATCAGTTCGTAAAATGTAACAACATATGTTCGTGATAGAGACCTCACAGGTCTTGGAGACCTGTGAGGTCTAAGCCGAAGTTATTTTTACATTTTACTTACATATTTTTATGAAACAGATTTTAAAACATGTCTGGTTTTTTCGATATGATATTGTAATTTTCCTGCTCATCGAATCAGTCGCGCTGTTTTTTTTCTATCAGGAATATCTCAACAGCAAGCGTCAAGTGCTGACAGAAAAGAAGAATGCTGTTGAAATCGCCTATAATTCGGTGATGGAGATGTACGCGCAAATTGCGTTAGTGGTGTATGATGAAGTCATCAATCAGCCAGAAATCTTGACGTTCGTTGAGAAGATGGGGCAGACCGAAGACCTGGAGCAGCGGGAGGCGCTCAACGCGCAACTTGCCCATGCGATCTATCCGGCCTATCTTCGCTTGCGGGAACGCCCCGATTTTTCGCGCCAATTTATGCGCGGCTTCCGAGCCATCAACGCCTCAGCGCCCTATTTGCCAGGAGAAAACGTGGATTCGCTGCGCATCACGCTTGCTGACGGAACGCTCCTGACAGAGATTCCAATGCAGCAAAAGGCCGAACAAGAAAGCACATCAACTGCTTTTTCAGCATCCGCGCATGAGCACTCTGTCAAATACGCGATTGATGTCGGCACAGCCCGGCCAGGCATGCGCTATCTGTTCCCATTATTCGCCGGACAGCAGAAAATTGGCATGGCAGAGATCGGGTTTTCGTTTTATGGAATTCGAGAGAAAATCGAAGGACTGCTGCAATGCGAAATCCTGCTTCTGTTTCGGAAAGATGCCTTCCGCTCTCGTCAGATTCAAACAACGGATTACGCTGACAGCATGATGAATCCGGAATATGTTCAAGATCGCCTGAATGTGTTTGTTCGAGAAGGACGCGATACGATCGAGCGCATCAATGAGCAAATCGCCGAAGATGCCGTTCAACTCATGCGGCGTGCCTCTACGGAGTTTGTCATGCATGCCGCGATAGAAAATCGAAATTTTCTGATTACATTTTTTCCGATTCGCAATCATGAACATGCCTCTCTTGGCTATATGGTGGCGTATTCGCAAAATGATCTTCTGGCCGGATATGTCGAGAATTTCGCCATCAAAAGCGTTATCTCCATGCTGATTGTGCTGCTTTCGGTCATCGTGTATCGGCGCACGCAGGAAATTCGGGAAGCCAAAAAACTGTTTGGGGCGCTGCATCACGTGGGACAGATGGTCACGTCCGAACTCCGCGTCGAGGCGATCTTTCACGCGGTGACAAAAGGAGCGGCGGCGTTATTGAACACGGATTCCAGCGTCATTCATCTCTTAGATGATTCAGGGGAAACATTGCGCATGAGCGGCGCGTATGGATTAAACTCACTACTTGCGCCAGCTATGAATGACCGGATCGAGGAAAGCCTGGTTGGGCAGGTGATCCGCACCAATACCCCGTTGATTTTGAACGATTTACCTCGCCTGCACGATATTCGCCAATGCGAGCATGAACGCTTTTCTGAGGATTGCCCAGGCCTCAAATTCTCGACGATTGATGGAAATGCGGTCAGCCTGCTGAATTTGTATCAGACTCGCCAGCAGGAGTTTCATGTTCATTCTTCTCGCCAACGTTTTCGAGATTATGATTTTTATCGATACGCCATGGATAATGAAGGCGTGGTGGCCTTAGTCAGCGTCCCTCTTCAGGTTGGAACGCGCGTAATCGGCACATTAGACGTGCTGAGCAAACAGAACAAACAGGCGTTTCGTTCCAAGCATCTGAAAATGCTGACGGTCTTAGCCGGGCAGGCCGCGATTGCCATTGAAAACGCCCAATTATACGAAACACTGCGAGAAGAATCGGTGCGCGATCAGTTGACCGGGCTGTATAATCGCCGGTATATGGAAGAGGCTCTCAGGCAGGCCGTTTACAATGCAAAACGACGCAAATGCCCAATCAGCATTCTGCTGTTTGATATTGATCATTTCAAACATGTGAACGATACGTATGGACACCATGTCGGAGACAGCGTGTTGCGAGAGATCGGCACATTGCTTCGGGTCAATGTGCGCGGCGAGGATATCGCCTGTCGGTATGGCGGCGAAGAATTTCTTGTCATTCTGCCGGGCGCGTCCCTCGCCCATGCGACGCAACGCGCGGAGGCCTTACGCGCCACTGTTCAGGAACTCCGCATTGGCTGCGGAGAAACCATTTCCGTGACAATTTCCATCGGCGTCGCCGTTTTTCCCGATCATGGGAGCGAGATGAACGACGTGATCAGCAACGCCGATAAAGCGCTGTATCTCGCCAAACATTCCGGGCGAAATCAAGTGAAATGTTTCAAGATGAATCGTGAGCAGTGTGGCGCAAGTGTTGCGTATCAATAACACATCTCGCCCATGCCTCTCTTTCGAGATGATGGGCGAGAACGGTCGAACATATCAGTATTTCGGGGAGCTCTCCGCGTAACAGGAGCGATAATCTCTCTCAATTAATTATGAAATTCAGTCGATATAATTGGAAATCAAAAGCCGCGTCAGCCTGTATGCGGCAGAAACGTCTGGGGATGCTGCTGTTTGCGTTTATCGTATTTTTGGTGCTGAAATCAATCGGCGGACTGCTGCTTGAGCGACCGACTCCACCGGCAAAGCCTGCGCCAACGATGGAAGCTGCCGTCCGCGTTCCGCCAAAACCGGTGATTCGGGAAGCAGACTTAGAGGCGCTCTTAGACACACGAGCGGGGCAAAGCCTGCGGTTCAAGCGCGTGACAGGGGAACAACAACTGCCCGGCAGTTCGGTTTCGGCGATTGTGCAGGATCAACAAGGGTTCTTATGGCTTGGCACGGATGACGGCTTAGTGCGATATGACGGCTATACGTTTCGCGTCTTCCGCAACGAAGCGCAGAATCCGCACAGTCTGAGCTATAATACGATTACCGCGCTGCTGCAAGATGCCGACGGAACGCTCTGGGTCGGCACGGTGTACGGCTTGAACCGATTCCAGCCAGAATCCGAGCGTTTTATTCGCGAACATGGCGAAGACGAAGAGGATCGCGAGGCGCGTCAGCTTGGAAAGGCGTGCATCACGTCGCTTGCGCACGATCATTCCGGCGCGATCTGGATCGGCACGAAAAAAGACGGCCTGTTCATGCGTGATGACGACGGCGCAATCGAGGCGTATCGCCATGATCCCGACGATGATGACAGCCTGTCGCATAACGATGTGCATGCCATCTATGAAGATTCGCGCCAACGGCTCTGGATTGCGACAGCCGCCGGATTAGACCAGTTTGACAGCCAGAGCGAAGAATTTACGCATCGTCTTCAGGACTGCGAAGGCGACAAGTGCGCCAATGCGAGCATCCTTGTTATTCAGGAGGATCACGCGCATGCGCTCTGGTTAGGGACACAACAGGGCTTAGGTCGCCTTGCAGACAATGACGATGCCGTGACATGGTATCGCCATGACGACGCAGATACTTCCAGCATCGGACACGGAGCGGTCACGGCGATTCTTGAGGATCGCATGGGGACGCTCTGGGTTGGCACGGAAGGCGGAGGACTGAGCAGTTTTCGCCACGATGCCGGGACGTTCGTCCGCTACATCTCCGACTCAAGTTCGCCGGATGGCTTGACCAGCAATTATATCAGCGCGTTATACGAAGACCGGGCTGGCGTCGTCTGGATCGGCACATATACTGGAGGCTTGAGCAAGTTTTGTTATGAAAGCGAAAAATTTGCGCATTACCGCTATCTGTCGAATTCAGCGGAAAGCCTGAGTCATAACTCCATTTCCGCGATTCTTCAAGATCGAAGCGGAACGATCTGGATCGGCACGTTCGGCGGCGGGTTGAACCGAATGAATCGCCGTACCGGAGAGATGACACGCTATCTTCATGATCCCGCCAATCCCGCCAGTCTCGGTGACAATACCGTCTGGACGCTGCTTGAAGATCGGCACGGCAGGCTGTGGGTCGGGACGCAGGGCGGCGGCCTGCAACGCTTCAATCCTGCCACCGAATCGTTTACCAGCTATCGCGCAGAGCCTCAACATTCAACGAGTTTAAGCAGCAACGCCGTCTTCTCGCTTTATGAAGATCAACAAGGAGACATCTGGGTCGGCACAATGGAGCATGGCGTGAATCGCTTCGATCCGAACGCGGAAAAATTTCAGCAATATCTACCCTCTGACAGGCACGGTGCGCCCGGCCTGAGCTTCTATAATGTTTCGACGATTCTTGAAGATGCGGACGGCAATCTCTGGTTTGGCTCTATCAAGGAAGGTCTGATCTGTCTTCATGCCAACGATCAGCGCGTAACGCGGTATTTCAATGAACCAGACGATCCTGAGAGCTTGAGCAACAATAGCATCTGGTCGCTGCATGTCGATCACTCTGGCGTCCTCTGGATTGGGACGGCAGGCGGCTTGAATAAATTTGACGCCTTGCGTCAGGCATTCGTCAGCTATCGCCAGAAGGATGGCCTGCCGAGCGACGTGATTTATGGGATTCTCGAAGATGACAAGGCGAATCTCTGGCTCAGCACCAATAACGGGCTGGCGATGTTCGATCCTCGCACACTTGTTGTCAGGGCGTATGACGAGCGGGATGGATTGCAAGGCAATCTGTTTAACCCGAAATCTGCGTATCAAAACGCCGACGGCGAACTGTTTTTCGGCGGCTCGAATGGATTGAACGCCTTTTTCCCATCACGCTTAACCCCAAATTCGACGATTCCACCAATCGTCTTGACCGATTTTCAAATTTTTCATCAGTCCGTGCCGCCTGGCTCGACCTATCAATTGCCGCGAAAGGGGGCAGAACGCGGCAAACCACCTTCTCAAGAAGAACGAAGAGCGTCTCCGCTGACCGTTTCGATTTCTCAGACGACGGAACTGACATTAAGTCATTTCGACAATTCGACAGTCGCGTTCGAATTTGCGGCGTTAGATTACACCGCTCCGGAAAAAAATCGATATGCGTACATGCTGGAAGGGTTTGACGACGACTGGATTCTCGCTGGAACGCGCCGTGTCGCGCAATATAAGAAGATTCCGCCCGGCGATTATACGTTCCGCGTGAAAGGGTCGAATAATGACGGCGTGTGGAATGAGGAAGGCGTCGCTGTCAACGTCACAGTCACGCCGTCAATCGGGGAGACGCTCTGGTTTCGCATCTTATCGCGCCTGATGCTTCTTGGATTCTTTGCGCTGCTGTATCTGCTGCGGATTCATAAAATCAAAGCGCAGCGCCAATACTTAGAAGTTGAAGTGAGCCGGCGCACGAAGGAACTTCAGGAGAACATGACCCGGCTCGAAGACGAGATGCTGGAACGGCGGCAGGCGGAACAAGCCCTAAAAGAGAGCGAGGAATACAATCGGCTCTTAATCGAAACGCTGAACGAAGGTTTGGTCGCCTTCGATCAGCATCAGACGATTATTTACATCAATTCCAAATGCTGCGAAATGTTCGGCTATGACCGTCAAGCGCTTCTCAACCGTCCGCTCAGCGATTTTCTCGCCCAGGAAGACATCACGCTGGTGTGCAAAAATCAGCGCCAGGAGTGTCGGATTACGCCGCTGGAAATTTCCTGGAAACGCAAAGATGGCGCGACCTTTCCGACCATCACCTCGCCGCAGGCGCTTTTCGACCAGACAGGCGCATATACCGGCGGCGTGGCGGTGTTGACTGACATCAGCCATTTGAAGCAGATTCAGGCCGAACTGCATGAGGCGAAAATGTTTGCCGAATCGATCATTGCGAACGTGCCTGAAGTGATTTACTCGATTGATCGCGAGATGAAATTGACCTATATCAGCCCGAAATGCCAGCAACTGTATGGCTATTCGGCGCGAGAATTCTTCGAGACCCCCGATCTGTTTGTCAAAATCATTCATCCTGACGACGCGGAGCGACTGATCGGCGAACTGCGCAACGTGTTTGCCGGAAGGATGGTGTCTCAGGAATACCGCATCGTCCGGCGCGATGGCGTGGTGCTGTGGGTGCGGGAATCAGCGCTGCCGACGCTGGATGAGCGAGGAAAATTTTTGCGGCTCGACGCCAGCGTCTATGATATTACCGCGCTGAAAAAGGCGGAACAGGCGTTGCGGGATTCTGAAGAGCAATACCGCGTGTTATTTGAGAATCTGCAAGATGTCTTTTACCGCGCCGATCAGACCGGAAATATTCTGCTGGCCTCGCCGTCGTGCGTTCATATTTTCGGCTATACGGCGCAAGAGGCATTGTCGCTGAATTTGGTGCGAGACCTGTACGCCTATCCAGAGCAACGCAAGCAGTTCGCCGCTCAGATGGCGCAGCGCGGCGAAGTCACGGACTTTGAGCTGCAATTGAAGCGCAAAGATGGGCGCATCATTTGGGCCAGCGTCACGTCGCACTTGTATAAAGACCGTCAGGGAAACATCCTCGGCGTTGAGGGGATTGTGCGCGATGTCTCGGAGCGCAAAGAGGCGGAAGAAAAGCTGATTGACGCGAATTTAGAACTCAAAGCCACGTTGGATGATTTGAAAAAAACCCAATCGCAATTGATTGAAGCCGAGCGCATGGCGGTGTTAGGCAAATTAGTTGCCGAAGTCGGGCATGAAATCAATTCGCCGCTCGGCGCGATTCGTGCATCTATCGGCAATATGTCCACCGCGTTGCAGGAAACGATTGAAAAATTGCCGACCGTCTTTCAGCGGTTAGCGCCTGAACATCATCAGATTTTCCTGACATTAGTCGAGCGCTCGCGCGTGGAAAAACAAGAATTAACGTTCAAAGAAGAACGGCAATTGCGCCGACAGTTGACGGAAGAATTAGAAACGCATCACATTGACGACGCCGACAGCATCGCCGATACGCTTGTGGACATCGGCATTTACCGCGATCTTGACCCGCTGCTGACGCTGCTGAAGGCGTATGATCTTCCGTTCTGCATGTTGGCGCTGCAAGCGGCGTATAACCTTGCGCGGCAGCAATTCAACAGCCAGAATATCATGCTGGCGGTGGAACGCACGTCGAAAGTCGTGTTTGCGCTGCGGTCATATTCGCATGTGAATCATTCCGGCGAGATGCAATGCACTAAAATCACGGAAGGCATTGATACGGTCTTAACGCTGTATCACCATCAATTGAAGCATGGCATCGAGGTCGTGAAACAGTACGACGACGTGCCTGATATTCCATGTTATCGGGATGAATTGAACCAGGTCTGGACGAACCTGATTCATAACGCGATTTATGCGATGGAGCGCAAAGGGCGGCTGGAAATTCGCGTGTCGCAAGAGGATGGACAGGTCGTGACCCGCATTACCGACTCCGGCAAAGGGATTCCCGACGAGATTAAATCGCGTGTGTTCGAGCCGTTTTTTACCACAAAACCTGCCGGAGAAGGGAGCGGATTAGGATTGGACATCGTCAGAAAGATTGTGGAGAAGCATCACGGCAGCATCGGCTTCGAGAGTCAGCCGGGAAAAACGACCTTTTGTGTCAAATTTCCCGTGCAGGCGCAGCCATAAGCCTTGAGATGCCAAGGGATCGCTGTCAGACGCCGTCAAGGTTGTCTGACAGCTTTTTCCCGACGGCAACACGCCGCGTCATGACAGCTACGCGCTAAATAGTGACAAAGATTATTGACAAACATCATCACTGTCAGGATGTTGGCAGTCAGCCGGAACACCATATTATTATCTGACAGCCGTGCATGGCGCATGAACAGGAACGCAGGAATTGCCTGCGATGCGAGGAAACGAGGTCGCTGATGTCGAAAAAAGTGATTTTATTTGTTGATGACGAAAAGATCATCTTGCAAAGCTTGAAAGCGCAGATCAAAAAGCATTTTGGAACGCAATACGTCTATGAATTCGCGGAAAGCGGGGAAGAAGCGTGGGAACTGATCGAAGAATTAAACAAAGATGGCGCGCAGATTCTTTTGATCGTGTCCGACTGGCTGATGCCGAATATGCGCGGGGATGAATTGCTGATCCAAATTCATCAACGTTTTCCCGATATTGTGAAAGTCATGTTGACCGGGCAAGCCGACGAAACCGCGATCAGCAGAACGCGCCAGGAGGCGAATCTGCATAGCTGCCTGCATAAACCCTGGAGCGAGCAGGAGTTGATTCACACGCTTCAATCCGGTCTGGCATAAGAAGAGAACAATAGGGCGAGTTATGAGCAAACCTGCGATTTTATGTGTTGATGATGAAAAAATGATTTTAGTCAGCCTGAAAGAAGAACTCAAGCGGAATTTCGGCGATTCCTATGCGATTGAAACCGTTGAAAGCGGCGAGGAAGCGCTGGAGTTGATTGAAGAATTTCAGGAAGACGAGGTCGAGCTGCCGATTGTCATCGCAGACCAGTTGATGCCGGGCATGAAAGGGGATGATCTGCTGATCAATGTCCATCAGCGGCTGCCGAAAACGCTGAAGATTCTGCTGACTGGTCAGGCGGGCGCGGAGGCCGTCGGAAATGCCGTGAACTACGCCAAGTTATACCGGTATATTTCCAAGCCCTGGCAGGAAACGGATTTGACGCTGACCGTCAACGAGGCGCTGCGGAGCTATTTTCAGGACAAAAAGTTGGAAGAACAAAACACGGAACTGCAAAAGCTGAATCTGGAATTGGAAAAATGGAACGCGACCTTAGAACAGCAGGTGCGGGAGCGAACGGCGGAATTGGAAGCGCAAAAAATCGAATTAGCGGAATTGAACGCCAGCAAAGATAAATTTTTCTCCATCATCTCGCATGACCTGCGCAGTCCGTTCAACGCGCTGTTAGGCTTTACGCAAATCCTCTCGGAACATCTTGAGCAGTACAGCCTGGATGACATCCGGCAAAAAGTCGAGAAAATCCGCATATCTGCCGAGCGGTTGTTCGCGTTATTGGAAAACCTGCTGACCTGGTCGCGCATTCAACGCGGGGCGATAGAATATAGCCCTGAAGCGATAGATTTATGGGAATTGGCGGAAGATAACGTCGAACTCTTCCTGCCGAATGCGGAACATAAACAGATTACTCTTTGCCATCATATCCCCAAAGACACGATGATTTACGCGGATTACAGCATGATTAACACCGTCATTCGCAATTTGACGTCCAATGCGTTAAAATTTACTTCTGCCGGAGACCGCGTCGAAATTCTGTTGAACGCGCGCGATGAGCGCTGGGTCGAAGTCGCCGTGTCCGATACTGGCAAGGGGATAGCGCCGGAAGTGCTGCCGAAATTATTGCGCATTGACGCGCACCACACCACCGAAGGCACGGGCGGCGAAAAAGGGACGGGCTTAGGGCTGATTCTCTGTCGCGAGCTTGTGGAGAAGAATGGCGGGAAAATTTGGATTGAGAGTGAACTCGGCAACGGCTCGACGTTCTGCTTTACCGTGCCGAAGGCGTGAAGCGGCGAGCCGTTTCCGTTGGCGCTCCTCATCTGCCTATAAAGGATTTGATAAACATGAGCCGTTTCTTAGTGACCGTAGGCGTGGCAATATTGTGCGTCGGGGCATGTTGCCCGAAGATGCTTCAGGCATTCGACAACGAAAATTGGCGGGATCGCATTCAACTGCATGGGTTTGCGTCTCAAGGCTATCTTTCCAGCGATCTCAATAACTATTACGCCGACACGGAAGAGGGAAGTTTTCAATTCAACGAGTTCGGGTTGACGCTGTATGCCGACCCGCTCGAACGGCTTCAGATCGGCATCCAATTGCTATCGAGAGATTTAGGCGACCTCGGCAATAACAAGGTGACGCTCGACTGGGCGTCCGGCACATATCGCTGGCGGGACTGGTTCGAGGTTTCAGCAGGGCAGTTGAAACTCCCCTGGGGCATCTATAATGAAAGCCGCGATATCGACCTGCTGCGTCCCTGGATTTTTCTGCCGTCCAGCTTGTATCCTGAAGAGCTTCGCGAGATTTATTCCTCATACACGGGCGTCAAAGCCAGCGGCGACCTGCTGTTCGATACAGTCGGCGGCCTGACCTATTCATTAGGATATGGCGAGAAAGTGCTTTCCGATGACTCAATCGAGTATCTGTTCGATGCGCCGGAAACGATCTTTCAAAACCTCAAGGCAAACATCCGCAATTTAGCCTTTGCTGGGATAGAGTGGGACACCCCACTTTCCGGCCTGCGCCTGAGTTCGATGTATGGAAGATTTCACTTCGATTGGTCGGTTGAAGCGAATTCGAACGCAATCTGGGAAGAATACGACAACATCTCGGCAGGCACAGTGATTCTCGATCACTCCTCGGATCAGGATACCATCATTCTCTCAGCCGAATATGTACGGAATGGCTTGACAATTGCGACCGAATATGTACATGCGCGGGAACAAGATGTCGTCAGTCACAATTTTTTGACAGGAACGACCGAAACATCATCAGAAAAAGACGCTGAAGAAAGCTATTACGTCAGCCTCGCCTATCGCCTGACTCCCTGGCTGCAATGCGGCGCCTATTATTCCGTCTATTACCCTGATGGTAAAGATGGCCGAAAAAATGACGACAGCAAGCCAGCGTATAATGCCTGGCAAAAAGAGCTTGTGCTGACAACGCGGATTGATTTCAACGACTCTTGGATCGTGAAGTTCGAAGGCCATGCCATTCATGGGACGGCATCCGTACCTGAATCGGTCAATCCAGACGGCTTGAGCGAACATTCGTTTCTGTTTGCCATCAAAACCACATTTAGTTTTTAACGAGAACGGTAATTATTTCCGTCCTGCGAACGAGGAGGTTCGCGGAACGGATGCTTAATAGTTGCCAACAGAGGAATATCATGAACCGCTTCCTATGCCGATGCGGCATTTTGTCGCTCTTATGGCTGTTCCTGTTCTGTTCCCAGGCGCTTGCCGCCGAGGATATGTGCGTGATCGTGACAAATCCGGCAGTGGCAGACGCGCTGAATAAGGACGAAATCAAACAGATTTTTTTAGGCAAAAAAACGCAGTGGGAGGACAATTCCGGCATCACTTTCGTGCTGCCCGATGACGATAAACTTCTGAGCGCCTTTCTCAAGGCCTATATCGGCAAAACTCCGGATCAGTTCAAAAATTACTGGAAAAAACAAGTGTTTACCGGCAAAGGCAAGATGCCGAAAGCGCTTGGAACCTCTGCGGAACTGCTGAAATTTCTCGCCGATAACCAGGGCGCAATCAGTTTTATGCGAAGCGAAGAGGTTGACAAAGCGCAAGTCAACATTCTCTCGCTTCAACCGTAGCGCAGCAGGAGACGGTGATGAGAATGTGTCATGAAATCAGCGTGATGATGCTTGTGGTTCTATGCAGTGTGAGCGCGAGTCTTGCTGCCGAATTTGAAACGAACCTGCTGAATGAAAACATGCAGATTCACGGCTTTGCGTCGCAAGGTTATTTGGCAAGCGATCAGAATAATTATTACACGGAGACAGAAAACGGCAGTTATGAATTCAACGAATTTGGCCTGAATGTCGGGGTGGACATGACGGAGCGGCTGCGCGTCGCCATGCAGTTGCTTTCGCGGGATTTAGGGAAATTCGGCAACAATGCGGTTGACGTCGATTGGGCGTATGGGCAGTATCGCTGGCGCGATTGGTTCGTGCTTCAGGCGGGTATGCTTCAAATTCCCTGGGGGCTGTATAATGAAACGCGCGATATTGATTTGTTGCGCCCCTGGATTTTCCTTCCACCCGGCTTATATGACGAACAGCATCGCGATGTCTATGATTCGATGGTTGGCGCTGGCATTCTCGGCAGCACCCCGCCAACTCGCTTCGGAAGCGTGAGCTATTCGCTTGGGTTCGGCGAAAAGACGCTCGATGAGAGCAGCAGCACGCTTTCAGACGAAGACCGCGAATTGTTTGACGACACACACTTGCATATTGATGATATTCTGGGCGGCGAGCTTAGCTGGGACACGCCGCTCGACAACCTGCGCATCAGCAGCACACTGGGAATCTATCGCGCGATCTTTCGAGGACGATTCGCGAATCATCCCTATTGGATTGAATTAGGTGTGCCAGTGGGAAAGATGTACTCAAGCACGCAAGATGGAAAATACGCCATCTTTTCCGTCGAATACGCGAATGATTCGCTGGCGCTTGCAGCGGAATATAAACAGCAGAATGAAACACAGGGCAGCGGCAAAAATATTGAAGAAGGCTATTACGCCAGCGCGGCCTATCGTGCTACCGACTGGCTGGAATGCGGCCTGTATTATTCCGTGTCATACCCGAACCGCGATGATAAATCCGGGAAACGCTTTCAGGAACAAGGGCGGCCGGATTATTTGGCCTGGCAGAAAGAGTTGGTATTCACGACCAGATTTAATCTGAATGAGTGGTGGCTGCTGAAATTCGAAGGCCATGCGATCAACGGCGTCGCCAATCTGCGATCCGATGACAATCCCGACGGCCTTCAGGAAAACTCGTTTCTGTTCGCCGTGAAAACGACCTTCAGCTTTTAGGCGGCTGCCGTATTGCGACGACAATACCGATTCATTGATTTTCAGAAGTGCGAAATCTCGGTTTCGCGTATCACGCTGTGACACGCCTGGTACATGATTTCGTAGAAAAAGTACACAATGGTAGCCCCGCCCTACGTGGCGGAACGTCTTCTCACCTCATGTTGGGGGGAAAGGACACGTCCCGCCATGTAGGGCGAGGCTACCGATTTCATTCCAGTGATTCTCCTTCGTCATGAGGAGAAAATTTTTTGGGGAGATGAATAGCCATACGCATGAGACGCATGAATATTTCAATTGCCAGCAAAATTTGGCTGAGCATCAGCATGCTGCTGATCGGCAATCTCTTCTTCGTCGTGATGGGATTCAAACTGAGCAGCAAACAGAACGAACGCTTGCAAGTCGTATCGCGCGACTTGATTCCCGCCGCCAAACAAAGCGAGGCGGCTTTCGATGCGTTTGCGGAGCAGTTGAAAGCGCATGAAGAATTGGCCTTGACCGGAGAAAGCGAGGCGTCGCAAACGGCAGAAGCCGCATCCATCAATGTGAATGATGCGCTCCAACGCCTGATGCGCTTAAAGGGACTCTCCGATCAAGAAAAAAAGCGCGTGCAAACCCTGATGGATGAATTGCAAACGTTTTCTGAACACGCCAAAACAGTCTATTTCAAGGTCTCCGAGTCGTTTTTGCAAGATGATTTGTCCGAAGAGGACAAGGAACGACAGCGCCTTGAAACAGAAGCCCTGGATGTGCAGGCCAGGCGCTACGAAGGGATGCTCAAGCAATATGTCACGACGTTTAATGAAACCCTGGAACGAGAATTGTTAGAGATTCGCCAGGATGCGAGGCGTCAGGCCAGAACGAACTCGCTGGTGTTTGCGATTGTGGCCTTGAGCAGCGTCAGCGCAACCGCGATGATGGTCAACCGGTCGATTATCACGCCGCTGTTTCGTATCGTGCAGATTGCGGAGCATGTCACGGCAGGGGAGCAGCAAATCGAATGGCTGCCGGACAGCCACGATGAAATCGGCGTGTTGAATACGTCGCTGCGCGCCATGACCACGAACCTGCAAACCGAAATTCAGGATCGGAAACGCGCTGAAGAATCGGTGCGCGAGGCGGAAAAGAAGTATCGCGGTATTTTCGAAAATAGTTTTGACGGTATTTTTCAGGCCGATGAGCGCGGGCAAGTTATTGACGCAAATCCGGCCTTAGCCGCCATCATGGGCTATGATTCGCCGCAAGCCCTCTTGGCGTCGGTGGCGAATATTACGGATCGTTTCGAATGCGACGAGGCCGAGGAGCAGCGGCTTGAAACGTTGTTAGCGCAAGACGGTAAAATCCGGCATTTCGAAACGCCGCTTCGCCAGGCGAACGGCAAGCGGCTCTGGGTCTCGTTCTCCGCTCGCAGCGTTTATGACACGCGCGGCCAATTGCTGTATTATGAAGGCTCGCTGCGCGACATCACCGAACGCAAAGAGGCCGAAGAATTGCAGCGGGCGTATCAGCAAGAAATCGAGCATCAGGTCAAAGAGCGCACGCTGGAGCTTTCACAGGCGCTCGACCACCTGAAAGCGACGCAGCAGGAGCTTGTTCAATCCGAAAAAATGGCGGCGCTCGGGCATTTGGTTGCTGGCGTCGCGCATGAAATCAACACGCCGCTCGGCGCGATTCGGGCGTCTATCGGCAATATTTCCAACGCGCTCACCGAAACGATTCAGGCGCTGCCGAATTTGTTCGAGCATCTCTCCCCCATGCAGCACACGCTTTTTTTCTCCTTGATTCAACGGGCGCTGCACGAGAAAAAGCCGCATCTGACTTCCCGCGAGGAACGCAGCATCAAACGCGCCTTGCGCGACGAATTAGAGTGCCATGCGGTTCGCGATGCCGATACGGTTGCCGATACGCTCGTCGATATGGGGATTTATGGACAGATCGGGACGTTTCTGCCGCTGTTCGAGCAAACCGGCAAGCAGGATGACGACGCGCTGGCCGCCTTGATCTTGCAGGCGGCGTATAATCTTTCGATTCAGCAGCATAACAGCGAAAACATCGTCACGGCGGTCGAACGCGCCTCGAAGGTCGTCTTTGCCCTGAAAAGCTACGCCCATTACGACCATTCTGGAGAACGGGTCAGCAGCATGATTACGGATGGGATTGACGTGGTGCTGACGCTCTATCACAACAAGCTCAAGCATGGCATCGAAGTGGCGAAACACTACGAGCCTGTGCCGCCAATCCTCTGTTATCCCGACGAATTGAACCAGGTCTGGACCAATATCATTCATAACGCGATCCAAGCAATGGACGGGCATGGCACACTGGACATCGCCGTCAGGCAGCAGGACGAGCATCTTTTAGTGAGCATCACCGATTCCGGCTGCGGCATTCCCCAGGAGATTCAGTCGCGGATTTTCGAGCCGTTTTTCACGACCAAGCCCGCCGGAGAAGGAAGCGGCCTCGGCCTTGACATCTGCTTGAAAATCGTTGAGAAGCATCACGGGCGGATTGACCTTGACAGCCAGCCCGGACGCACAACCTTTATCGTTTCACTGCCGCTGCATCCTCCGGCGTAGCGCAAAAAAAGATCAGGGCAAACGCATCTAAACGGCTGATTCGACGGCCTGTTCAGCCAACACCCCGATTTATCGGGGTGTTCCGGCAGCGCGAATCGTCATCGAATACTGCGTCAGCTGTCAGACACCTTCAAGGTGTCTGACAGCTTGCCCCAACAACGCAAAACGCCGTCAGCGAGGATGAAACCTCACTGACGGCGTTTTTGCGTTGTTCGCGTATCTTCGATGATGCAAGTGGGTGGATTTCAGGCTGTCCGCCTCAAGCCGCCGGATTCGCGACGCGCCCGACAAACAGCACGCTCCCGGTCTCGGTGTCCACGATGAAAAAAACAAATGGATGATCCGCCTGAAATTCCACCGGCGGTCGCGCGATGCCTCGCCCCATCGCGACGGCAGTCGCGGCGGCGGCTTCAGAGCCTTGTTCATTAACCTCGATGAACGCCTCATGAATCACGTTCGTGAGTTGCGCCGATTGTTCTGTCATGCCAGAAAAATCAGCGAGCGATGTCAACCCTAATTGAGCAAGCGTCTCAATCACATCCACGCGAAAACGCGCGGAAAATTTCGGCAGCGACACGCTGACGCGCTGCGCAGAAGTCTGCTCCAGCCAGGTCGTCACATGTTCCCACGAAAGCTGCTGTTCAAGGGTCGGCAGACCGTCGTCTGCTTGCGGCAGCACAATCACCATTAACACCTTTTCTCTGGCATACGGCAGCGCAAGCAGTTGCCACTCGTCCGTTTCGCCATATTCGAACGTTCCGGTCTGCTGCATGGTCGGCACGCTGATCTGCGTCTCCTTCGAGACATGGAACGGCGCGTCGTTCGTCAAGGCTGCGTCAAACGGATGCCGCCACGTTCCTTTGAAATAGATGGCATTCACCAGCACGGCAGCAGTCTGGGCGTCAATATCGCCCGCGTGAAGCAGTTCCGCGATCTTCTGCTGCGTCTGCTCCGCCACCCAGCCGTTGATCTGCGTTCGAGCCTTTTCCGCCTGTTTGAGGTAATCCACCTGAGCCAGTGCCGCGCCATAATATGTCCGCGTCAACGCCTGATATGCGCTCAATACCGAAAACGACTGATCGAGCCAGAGCGAATTGGCGATATTCAGCGTCAGCTTTTGGCCGTCGCTGAGGCGCTTAAAATATGTGCCTAACGCTGAAAATGCCGCATGAAGCGAGTCCTGCGGCAGCGTAAAATGCAGCGTCTTCGCCATCTGGTGTTCCGTCTTGCCCCGCGCTCCGCCATACGCCAGCGCCAACGCCGAGGAAATGCTGTACGGCGAGTACAACAGATTTCCCTCTTGCGTCTTCAATTGCGCGTATAGATCGAACGCAAACGCCGCATTCTCTTGCGCCAATTTTAACACGTTCTCATCAACAGCCTGCGCTGGCTGCTCTGCCCCGACCATTGCCGCAAGCATCATCATAATCGTCATGCTCACCCTCCTTACTCTCATGTTTCTCATGCGAAACCTCCCATATCTTTACCTGTTATCAACATAACATACGCCATTGCGTTCTCTCAATCATTTCCTTGTCAGACAAGTATAGCAACACGACATGGCGAATGTCAATAGAATTTCTTATCGCCTCGTTTTAACATGATATATTCGTCGGCTGCTCGCGCTTTTTTACTCTCACGGCATAAGAAATCTCGCAAAGAGCGTTCGGGATATTGGCGGAATCTATTGGGGTTTTTTGTATACTGTATTGAGGCAAAGCGTGGATGTATGGCTCGAAAAACGGCAGTCCTGGCGCATAGTAGAAACTTCCGCTGGAGCGAAGGCTGTTCAAAATTCTCAGATATAATTTCGCGTACTGCTCGGCCAGGCGCGGCGTCTGGAGATGGCAGTGCAGAAAATGCGTCGAAAACGACTGATGTGCGAGAATTGTGCCCCATGTATTTTGCTGAAAATCGAAGGCAAACCAATCTGAATGAACGAACCCCGGAAGGTTCGGTGACATGCGATCCAAGCCAACCGCATGATACCCTTTCTGCCGTAAATACGCGACAACATCGCCTCGACTGCCGCAGCCAAGGTCTAAAATCGGTTCGCGCAAGAACGCCAGGTCAATGTCGAACAAGCGGAATTGAAACGGCGCAGAATATTCTCCGCAGCAGACCGTGTCTAATAACGGATGTTGGGCGAATGCTGCCGGATGAATCGCTTGACAATACGCGCCGAACAGCTTTCTCAGGCGGGCATGATGCTGCCGGACAACCTCGCGAAATTCAGATGAGAACTTCTCGAATGAAGCCGCCGTCTGCAAACAGTCCCGAAGATGAGCAAACAACGTCTGATACACTTGCGCAAGCAGCGAAAGATACGTGTCAGGGACGTTGAGGAATTGATTGCGAGCATACGTGTAACGCAACGTCGCATCAATACAGGTTTCGCTCAGGAACGTCAGCGTATTCGGCTGCGCGAAATCATCCAGCAATTCGCGTTTATTGTCCCAGACGAAGGCGATCTGCTGCGGCTCAACCTGTTCGAATGTCTCAGGCGCACACAGAAAATCTCTCAATGTGCGAGAGGCATGCGCGTCGTATCGCCTGGCGATAGAGGCGACCGTTTGCTGCCGGATGCGAGTGAGATTCATGGCTGTACTGGTTGTTCTGGCATCTGCAACATGTATTGCGCTTCTTGCAGCACATGTTGATCTTCATTGCGGAGGAACACGTTGCCATCTGCATCGTGTTTCAATTGCGATAATATTGCGGCGGCTTCAGCGCGATCCCGGCCTTCTTGAAGCAATAGCCGCGCCAACTGCACCCCGCACCAGTTTTGTTCTACCGGCTCGGCAGCCTTGCTCATCCCTTCTTGCAGCAGCGCAAGCAGCCCATCGATATGAAAAGGAACAAGCCAATTCCGATATTTGGCGATATAGGCGAACATCAACTCAGCGTTTTTCTGATACGCGCCGGCGCTCAAGCCCGCCTCCTGCCAGGCCGCAACGTCAGCGGTCGGCGCTTGAATCAGGCGAAGCAGCGGCATTTGAATCATCCGTTGTTCCTCTAAAGACAGCGAAAACCGTTCAGGATCATTCAGATACGAATGCAATTTCAGCGGGTCAGCCGTAAAAAACCATTGCCCAGTGATCACATTCTTCGTGGAGAAAAGCATTGATTCCAGCGTCTCGCCCGGCATGGCAAACTCATGCCAGCGCGGCTGCCAGAGATTCAATAAATATTCCTGCCAATACGCGAACGTGCTGGAGTTTAGCAGGAAATTGAGAGGGATACTTTTTCCCATAAACATGGCGCGTCCGGCGATGTAATGCAAGCGCGGGTTATCCATGGTCTGGATGCCGGCATTAGAGAAATGATTGGCAATATATGAGGGCGGCCAGACTTCTCGCAGAAGCAGCGCGTCAAGAGACGTCAGATGAATTTCAGCTAACGACGCGCTGACCTGCTGATTTTCCGCCAATATCTTCGCCGCTGAACGCAAGCGTTCTTCCTGAATCGGCTGGTACGCCGCTAAAATCAATAAATCGCCGTCATTGCCAAGAAATGTCCGCGCTTCTGGAAAAGACTGTCGCACCGTGTTTAAGACCATGCCTAAGATTGACGGATCGGTGTCATACAATTGCACCCATTGCAATAACAGGCCGTTTTCGGTCAAATGCTCGCGAACAAGGCGGTAATATTCTTCCGTGAACAGCAGATCGACCCCATTGACCCAGGGATTACTCGGCTCGGAAATGATGACATCCCATTTTTTCAAACTCCTGCCTAAGATGCGAAATGCGTCACCGATATGCATCCGCACTTTCGGATTCTCGTGCGCGTTATGCGTGGCAGCGCCGAACAGCGGGAACGCGGCAACCACTTCTGGCGAAATTTCCGCAATATCGATCTGCTGAATCTCAGGATAGAGCGTCAGTTCGCCGACCGTTACGCCCGTGCCAAGCCCGATCACCATCACATTGTCCCGCGATTCCGCCAATAACGAGGGGAGATGCGCGGACAGTTTCAGTGTGTACAAGTCGCCGATGGTATTCGAATCGGATTTTCCATTGATGATGATAGAACGAGGAGGCTCTGAAAATCGTGGATGTGGCGGATTTTCAATCACTTCGACCGTCGCTGTCGGGCCATCCTGATAAAATTTGACGCTCTTTCCTGCTTTAAACGTCTCGAAAAATGCTGTCGGCCCTGAAAACGAATAGGGCAGCGCGCGCTCTATGCGAAACGTCCCCATGACAAACGCGTCGAATGAATACCCCGGCGTCCACACGACGAACGCTGCCGACATGACGGCGACCAGCGCGGCCAGAATCACGGGAAGCTTCTTCGTCAGCCGCCATCCGGCTAACACTGCTGAACATGCGGCGAATACGGTAGCGACCAGAAACACTTGCGGATTATTGAACACATAATACAACAGAATCCCGCCAACCAGGCTGCCGAGCAAACTGCCTAACGTATTCCAGGCAAGTAATTGGCCGGAATGCGTGCCAACATGCTGCAAGTCTCGTTTCAATTCGTGAAACGCCAATGGCAGCGTCGCCCCCATGAATGCCACCGGCACGAGCAGCACCGCGGAAAGAAGCAGGAAGAGGCCAACATAAAATCCGGTAAATCCCGCAATATTGGGCTGAAACGTAATCCGCAGCACATGCGCCCAGTACGGCCATGTATCGAGCGAAAGATAGATCAACAGCAGGCAGATCGCAATCACGAACTGGTTGATATAGAGCGCATATTCGGAAATTTGGCGCATTTTCCCGACCACCCAACTCCCGATGGCGATTGCCAGAATAAAGACCGCCACAATGAGCGAAAACGAATAGGAGGAACTCCCGACAGAAAGATTCATCAGCCGAATCAGGACGTTTTCGAGGGTCATGACGTAAAACCCGCTGAACAGGGCTAACAGATAGAGCGTCGCCGCAGAAAATGTCCGCGTATGCGACGAAGGCGCTGCAATGGCATCGCTTTCGGGGGCAGTGGCTTCAGCGGTTTTCAACGAGAGCGAACAGAGATAAAAAAAGAGGCTCGCGCTGAAGTTAATGAACGATGCGCCGATAATGGTCACAGGAAGCCCAAAAACGGGAATCAAATAAAAACCGGCGCATAACGTGCCGACAAATGCGCCAATCGTATTGATCGCATAAATATTGGCGTGAACAGGCGTGGCGTCCGCCAGACTTCGCGCTAATCCGCGTGTCAAAAACGGGAGCGTGCCGCCCATGCAGATTGTCGGCACGCCCATCAGCAATCCAGCGCAGAACATTCCCTGCACCACAATCAGCGCAGGCGGCGCAAAACTCCAGGCGTTGCTGAGGCGTTCGACTCCAGAAAAAATATTGGGGAACAGCGCGCACCAGAGACCGATGATCCCTTCCAACACGGCGTACGCTTTGAATGAGTTTCGTATTTTCGCGCTGAACACGCCGCACAGATAGTATCCCAGCGATAAGCCGCCTAAAAACGTCGCTAAAATAATCGCCGTCGCAATATTATCGCTCCCTAACAACCTGCTGACATATTTTTGCCAGGTCACTTGAAAAATCAGGCCGGATGCTCCTGTCGAAAAGACGGCCACATACGCAAAAAATATCATCCTATTTCGTCGCATACACATTTTCCTTATGCTGATGTCACTATTCACCAGAGACCTCACACGTTTGAGCAACCTGTAAGGTCTTTCTTTATCTCATCAATAACAACTTAAAAATTCTTATCCTACGTTCACGTGGAATGCCCGCCCAACCGCCGCCCTGCGGCAGATGGGACGCAGAGCGTGGAACGAACCCTGCTGTCAGCGTGTCTGCTCATCTCAATGTTTAACTGTAACAAGAGATCGAGGAAAAAATTCCGTTATCGTCTCAAAGAAACAACATGAGTGCCGCATAGGGCGTCAGTCCAATCTCATGAAGTTGCAAGATGACGGAATCGGAAGCTCGTTCGTGGTTCGCCAGGCTCACTTGAGCTTGCTCAGCATCAGTGATTTACACCGAATCATCGCGACTGCGCCTTGATTGTTATAGAAGGTGAGTTCGCCGCGCAAATCATCGCGCACGATTTTTTGAATTAGCGCCAGCCCCGGCGTCAACTGATTCATTTCCAGAATCGCGTTGTCATAGCCTTGCCCGTCGTCGCGAAATTCGAAATGCACGATCTGTTCCATGACCGTAATTTGCACGGTAATATGACCGCTGTGGCGATCATCAAAGGCATGTTTGACGGAATTGGTGACCAATTCATAGAGAATCAGGGCAAAACTATTGGCATATTTAGGGGAAATGCGGACAGAGGACGGCAGTACCGCGACATACACTTCAATCTCTGTGGTGAGGAGTTTCAACGTCGTATGAATGACGCGATTGCATAAGTCATTGAATGGAAAGGGTTTCCATTCGACCTCAGAGAGAAAAGTATTGACGACCATCAGAACGCGCACCTGATTGAGCAAATGAGGAATGGCCTGAAGAATGTTTTGCGTGGAGAACGTTCGCTGCGCCCAGAACAAAAGTTCGACAATGACAGCCAGATTATTTTTGCCGCGTTCGTTGATTTCGCCGACTAACAGCGATTTTTCCTCCGCCGCATACCAGAGTCGTTCGTTTAACCGGCCATTTTCAATCGAAATGCTGGCGGCTGTCGCTAAGAGTTCTTGCAAAACTCGGTCAGTCGAGGTAAAACGATCCGCTTCGCTATCTAATACTTGCAGGACGCCGATCACCTCTTGCTTGACTTTCATCGGCACGGTCAGAATCGAGCGCAGCATTTGGCCTGTGCGCTGATCAACCCCTCGGAAATGGCGCTGATCAACAGTCACGTCAGCGACGATCACGCTTTCGCCGCTCTGCGCAACGGCTCCCGCCAAGCCCTGCCCCGGCGCAAGCCGCCACCCATGCACGGTCTGGCTATAGGGCCCGATGGCGTATTCGCAGACTAACTCGTCAGTTGTCGGGTCTTTCAGCCAGATCGAACACGCGTCCACTTCCAACAACCGGCGGACTTCTTCCAGCACGGTAATCAGAATGTGATCTAAATCGAATGTCGAATTAAACGCCTGACTGACACGATTCAGCAGCGCTAATTCGCTGTAACGGCGGCGAAGTTCTTCTTCTTTTTCCGCCAGTTGTTCTTCAAGGTCGCGAATCCTCTTCTGCGCATCTTCCAGAGACAACATCTCCGCTGTTTGTACCATAACGCCCTCCTCTCGCAAACGCCATTCGCCATAAAAACGACACCCTGCATCTACACTGACACTCTTGTATGCGACGACGTTGCGTTCTGTCAATAAGAAAGATTCCTTGCGGAAGTTTTTTCCGCTCCCTCGAACAACAAAAATGTTGCACTATGATTGCACGCCTAAAATCTGATACCCTTTTTTGCGCAATTGCTGGCTGACGAACAGGATTTTGGATTGAGCGTTGCCAATATGCGCCGCGATTTTTTCCACTTTCGGCAATTCCCCTTTATCCAGCCAGATGCCGTGACAGGACGGACAGCGGTCGATGATTAAGGCTTCGGCCTTGACAAATTTCATGGCATGCAGTTTGACATTGTTGCAGCGCGGGCAATCGAAATCGGTCGCGACTGCCGATTGTTGAACATCCGCTTCCGGCAAATCTTCGGGGAGTTCCGCCATAAACGCCATTTCATCTTTATCGAACCAGATTCCCTTGCATGGAGAGCAAAAATCCACTTTCACCCCTTCAATTTCCATCTCATGCAACGCGCCGTGACATTTTGGACAATTCATAACATTCTCCTTTTTTCTCGTTAAAAAAATCACGTTTTCTGTGAATGCGGCCATCGTCAATGCAGAGACGATGACACACGACGATAGAAATGTCAATCAGAAAACGCCTGCAGAAATATTCAAGGTATCTGACAGCTTGTGCCAGGGTTGGTTAATTCGGCATGGAATTGTTGAAAAAATTCGACGACATAGGCATCAGCATCGGGCTGAACGGCTTCGAACGCGGTTTCCGGCGCGTCGTTCCCTTCAATAACGCGAGCGCGAAACAGATTGAGAACGCCCGCCGCGCCGGTCAGCGCATTTCGCGCATAGCCCGACTGCGCGAAATCTTCATAAAAACGCCGCGTGATGTCATATCGTTGGGCATGATGTTCGGCCAATGCGTCCACATCGCCGTACATGCGCTGAAAATGCTGATAGCGGTTCGCGAGATTCGGCAGCACATACGCAGCCAATTCGTCGGCAGGAATGCCGCGCAGCAAATAAATTTCGGCATAACGGAAGACGCCGATTGCGCCAAAGGCGTCCAGATCATCACACGCCGCGAGGATCGGCAGAATGCGCGTCCGTTCGCTGCGAGTCTGCTGCGCGTTATAATTTTTATCATCATGATGCTCGATAGCCGCTAACAATTCACAAGAGTTGACCAATGAAACGCGCTGTTCCGCCAGCCATCGCTCGCAGATCAGGCGGCTTTCGCGGCCATGCTGCGCGGCGCGGGTGACGCTCATGCCAACATCATGAAACATGGCGGCAACAAGCACGCCCTCAATCAATTCGCTTGAAATCTCTTCACGCGCGGCAAGCGCCGCAAGCAATTCTTTTGCCAGCAACCAGACGCGCAGATGATGGCGGTGGTCGTGCGACGGCAACTTCACGCCGCGAAAATGCGCCTGACACGCCTGATACAGGCGCGGCAGCCAGCGAGTTTCAAGAGCGTTTATCATGCGGCAATATTCGGGCTATACCGACATAACCACGCTGCTTTTGCCGAGCAACTCTTCGAGTTTGTCCGTCAATTGCTGCGACGGCGCGACGTTGAATTTTTCCCCGGCGCGAATCATCGTGATGCCATTATCGCGGTCAACATATTTGAAGGTGACGCCGCATGCGCCATGATGCTGCTGCAAAAGCTGCTGAAGCTGCTGCATGGTCTGGCGGCGGAGTTTCGCGGCGCGGAGTTCGATCATGCAGCACGATTCCTGCGGCGCGGCGGCGGATTCCTGCTGAATCGGGCGAAGTTTCTGGGCGCGGAGTTTCGGCAGTTCCTCTTCGGCGACGTTCAGAATGCCGGTCACGATGACGGGCAAATCGTCATGCAGAATGCGGTTGTATTCTTCGAAGACTTGCGGCACGATGATGACTTCAATCGCGCCTTCAAGGTCTTCGAGCCGGAAAAAGGCCATCTGGTCGCCCTTTTTAGTCAGCTTTTTGCGGTAATCGGTCACAAGCCCGCCGACGACGACCTGCGCGCCGTCTTTGCATTCTGCGAGATAGCTGGTCGTAGCGGTCGTCATCTGTCGGATGGCGTACAGGTATTTTTCAAGCGGGTGGCCGGTGATGTAAAAGCCGATCCCCTCTTTTTCGAGTTTCAGCTTTTCGCTTTCATCCCATTCCTTCACGTTCGGCAACTGGAACGCCGACGACGATCCGGCGGGCGTTTTCGCCAACATGCCGAAGATGCTCGATTGCCCGCTCTGCCGCTCTTTCTGCGTTTTTTGCGCTAACTCGAAGACCTGTTCCAACCCTGCGGCCATCGCGGCGCGGGCGTGGCCGGAAAAATCGAACGCGCCGCATTTGATCAGGCTTTCCACGACGCGCTTGTTGACGCGGGACAAGTCCACGCGCTCGCAAAAATCTTGCAAGTGCTTGTATTTGCCCCCCTTCTGCCGCGCTTCGATAATCGCGTCCACCGCGCCGCCGCCGACGTTTTTGACCGCCGCCATGCCGAAACGAATGCGCTCGCCGGAAACCGAAAACGTGCGGACGCTTTCGTTCACGTCCGGCGGGAGAATCTGAATGCCCATGTCGCGGCATTCATTGATATATTTGACGATGCGATCAGTATTATCCATGTCGCTTGTCAGCAGCGCGGCCATCGTTTCGACCGGGTAATGCGCCTTCAAATAGGCGGTCTGGAACGTAATCAGCGCATAGGCGGCGGTATGCGATTTGTTGAAGCCGTACCCCGCGAAATATTCCATCAGGTTGAAAATTTCGTCGGCTTTGGCGTCCGAGATGTTGTTTTTGCGCGTCCCTTCCAGAAAACGCGCCCGCTGTTTCGCCATCTCTTCAAGCTTCTTTTTGCCCATGGCGCGGCGGAGCAAATCGGCCTCGCCGAGGGAATATCCGGCGAGAATGTTCGAAATCTGCATGACCTGTTCCTGATAAATGATGACGCCGTAGGTTTCCTTGAGAATCCCTTCCAATTGGGGCAGCGGGTACTGAATCTGCTTGCGCCCGTGCTTGCAGTCAATGAAATCGTCCACCATGCCGCTGCCGAGCGGACCGGGACGATAGAGCGCGAGGACGGCGATAATGTCTTCGAAGGTTTCTGGCTTGAGCTTGCGCAGCAGTTCCCGCATGCCCGAACTTTCAAGCTGGAACACGCCGAGCGTCGCGCCGCGTGAGAGCAGTTCGTAACTTGGGCGGTCGTCCATCGGCAAATCCATGATGTCCACCGTTTCGCCCTTGCTCTCTTTGATCAGCGCGAGCGTGTCCTGAATCATCGTCAGGTTGCGCAGCCCCAAAAAGTCCATTTTCAGCAGCCCGATTTTTTCCAAATCCGACATCGGGTATTGCGTCGAAACTTCGTCATCCTCTTTCGTGCCGCGATAGACCGGCACGAACTCCACTAATGGCTTCGGCGAAATCACGACCCCGGCGGCGTGCGTCGAAACGTGGCGCGTCAAACCTTCCAGCACTTGCGCGTTGTCGAGCAGTTCGCTGATTTGCCGGTCTTTTTCCTTCAATTCGCGCATTTCCGGCACGGCCTGCAAGCTCTGTTCAAGCGTGATATGCAGTTGATTCGGAATCAGCTTCGCGATTTTGTCCACGTCGCTGTACGGAATATTCAGGACGCGCCCCACGTCGCGAATGACGGCCTTTGCGCCGAGCGTCCCGAACGTGGCGATCTGCGAGACGTTGTCTTTGCCATATTTGCGCGAGACGTATTTGATGACTTCCTCACGCCGATTCATGCAGAAATCCACGTCAATATCGGGCATGCTCACGCGCTCCGGGTTCAAAAAGCGCTCGAACAGCAGATTGTATTTGATCGGGTCAATATCCGTGATCGTCATAGCAAACGCGACGAGGCTGCCGGCGGCTGATCCACGCCCTGGTCCAACGGGAATGTCCTGACTTTTAGCGTAGTGAATGAAATCCCACACAATCA